>JAXEMQ010000259.1:0-3451 GCA_034099845.1 Faecousia sp. | reverse complement strand
ATCTGCACCTGATCGCCCCCGCGGTGCTGGATCCCATTCAGCACCTGAAGGTGGACCATCTGGGCAACCGGAATCCCCGGCTGCATACCGACGAGACGCTGATCGCCCTGTCCATCAGCGCGGCCACCAACCCCACTGCCGAGTGTGCCATGGAGCAGCTGGACAAGCTGCGGGGCTGCGAGGTCCATTCCACCGTTCTCCTGTCCAGTGTGGATGTGAATATGTTCCGCCGGTTGGGTGTCAACCTGACCTGTGAAGCCAAGTACGAATGATGCTTCTGCCGGAATCCCTGCTTGCATTTTGAATGCGATGTATGGTATAGTAATCTGAGAAACAAAACAAGGAGTGTACACCTTATGCGTAAAAGCGGTATCCTCATGCACATTACCTCTCTGCCCGGGCCCTACGGTGTGGGCACTATGGGCAAGAATGCCTATGCGTTTCTGGAGTTCCTTCACAAGTCCGGCCAGCAGAGCTGGCAGATGCTGCCCCTGACTCCCACAGGCTTTGGCGACAGCCCCTATCAGTCCTGCTCTGCCTATGCGGGCAACCCCTATCTCATCGATCTGGATACGCTGGTCCGGCAGCATTTGCTGAAGAAGGAAGAGCTCCTGGCGGTGGATTGGGGCGATGATGATACCCGTGTGGATTTTGGCAAGCTCTACAACGGCAGAACACCGATTCTGAAGCTGGCCTACAGCCGTTTCCGCAACGATCGGGCCCTGAACGCGTTTATCAGGAAGAACGCCTCCTGGCTGAATGACTATGCGCTCTTCATGGCACTGAAGGAGACCCACGGTTTTGCGCCCTGGTTCCAGTGGGAAGAGGAGCTCAAGACCCGTGATCCGGAGGCGCTGGAGGCCCAGCGCCAGGCCCTGGCCGAGCCCATCCGGTTCTACTGCTTTGTGCAGTATCTGTTCTTCAGGCAGTGGACCGCCCTGCGGAAAAAGGCGGAGGAATACGGAATTGAGCTCATCGGAGATGTGCCCATCTATGTTCCCTACGATTCGGTGGAGGTGTGGAAGGATCCCCAGCTTTTCCAGCTGGATGAACAGCTGACCCCCACCGCTGTGGCAGGCTGCCCCCCCGATGCGTTTACCGCCGACGGCCAGCTTTGGGGAAATCCCCTGTACCGTTGGGATGTGCTGGAGAAAACCGGCTATAAGTGGTGGATCGATCGCCTGGCTGCCGCCGGAAAGCTCTTTGACGTGGTGCGGCTGGACCACTTCCGGGGCTTTGAGGCCTACTGGGCCGTTCCCTACGGCGACGAAAACGCCCGGGGCGGCAAGTGGGTAAAGGGCCCGGGAATGTCGTTTGTGGATGCCCTGAAGAAGAATCTGCCGGATCTGGACTTCATTGCGGAGGACCTGGGCTTCCTGACCCAGGAGGTTCTGGATCTGCGGGATGATTCCGGTTACCCCGGTATGAAGGTGCTGGAGTTTGCCTTTGATTCCATGGAGCCCTCTGAATACCGGCCCCACACCTACACGGCCAATACGGTCTGCTACACCGGCACCCACGACAATATGACCATGCGTCAGTGGTTCGAGGAGGCGTCGGAGGAGGCTGTCAAGGTAGCCGTGGACTACATGGCTCTGACCAAAAAAGAAGGGTATGTGTGGGGCACCATCCGTACCGCCATGAGCGCCGTTTCCGACCGGGCCATTGTTCAGATGCAGGACTACCTGAACCTGGGAGGGGAGGCCAGAATGAATTTCCCCGGAAAACCCAGCGGGAACTGGACCTGGCGCGCGAAAAAGGGGTATCTGACCGACAGTCTTGCCGCCCGGATCCTGGAACTGTCCCAGCGGTATGACCGGTGTAAGAAAGCGTAATTTGATCTAAAAATTGTCTACTTTCCACAAAAGCGGCAAAAGAACCTTGTGGCTAATCACAACAAAAACAAAGCGGTTCTTTGTTGACTTTGCACATATGGATGGTGTATAATAAGACCTGCTTGGGAGACATTCACAAACTGCCAAGCAGGTTTTTTGTGGAATTGTCAGCCTCTGTGCTGTCTGCCTAAAAAAGAAAAAATCGAAAATAGCCCATGGGCTGTTTTCATTGCGGGGTCTTCCGCAATGATATCCCTTTGTATTCAGATCCCTTTGGGATTTGGAGAATAGATTCACACTAGGAAATGAATGGAGGAAAAATTCATGAAAAAGACCATCGCGATTCTCCTGGCTTTGGTTCTGGTTGTAGGCCTGTTCGCGGGTTGCGGCAAGAAGTCTGCCGGCAGTGTTTACTACCTGAACTTCAAGCCCGAAGCGGATGAGGCTTGGCAGGCACTGGCCAAGACTTATACCGAAAAGACCGGTGTCAAGGTCACCGTCGTTACCGCTGCATCCGGTACTTACGCCGATACCCTGACCGCGGAACTGGATAAGAGCGAAGCTCCCACCATGTTCCAGGCCGGCAACCAGGGCGCCATCGACACCTTTGGCGACTGGTGCCTGGATCTGCGGGACACCGATGTCTACAAGGAAATGACCACCGACGCTTTCAACCTCAAGGGCGCTGACGGTGCTGTCCTGTCCATCGGCTACTGCTACGAGTCCTTCGGCATCATCGTAAACAAGGCTCTGCTGAAGCAGGCCGGTTACGAGCTCACCGACATTAAGGATTTCGCCTCTCTGAAGGCCGCCGCTGACGACATCCACGCCCGCGCCGCTGAGCTGGGCTTCGATGCCTTCGCCTCCGCCGGCCTGGACGGCTCCTCCTCCTGGAGATTCTCCGGCCACCTGTTCAATATGCCTCTGTTCTACCAGGCTCGTGACAACGGCTGGACCTCTCAGCCCAGCGCCATCACCGCTGATTACCTGGACAACTTCAAGGCAATCTGGGATCTGTACACCACCGATTCCGCTACCACCGGCGCTGCTCTGACCACCGCTACCGGCGACCAGGCTGAGGCTGAGTTTGGTAAGGGCGAGGCCGTCTTCTACCAGAATGGTACCTGGGAGTACGGCAACCTGACCGAAAAGTTCGGCATGAACCCCGCTGACCTGGCTATGATTCCCATCTACTGCGGCGTTGCCGGCGAAGAGAAGGCTGGCCTGTGCTCCGGCACCGAGAACTGCTGGGCTGTCAACAAGAAGGCTTCCGAGGCTGACCAGAAGGCTACTCTGGACTTCATGAAGTGGGTTGTCACCTCCGATGAAGGCACCACCATGCTGGCTGCGGAGTTTGGTCCCTGCCCCTTCAAGAACGCCAAGACTCCTGACAACGTGTTCTGCGCCGATGCCAACGCTCTGCTGGCTGCCGGCAACTACAATGTTGACTGGGCATTCAACTGGACTCCCGCCGTTGACGATTTCCGTGCAGGCGTTGTGGACGCTCTGACTCAGTATGTTGCCGGTACCGGCGACTGGGCTGCTGTGGAAACCTCCATCGTGGATGGCTGGGCTGCCATGTACGCAAAGGATCACGCATAATCTGATCTGACCTG
>JAXEMQ010000251.1:0-4046 GCA_034099845.1 Faecousia sp. | reverse complement strand
CGAAAAGAACTACCACTTCATTGAAGTCATGGCCTGCCCCGGCGGCTGCGTCATGGGCGGCGGTCAGCCCATCAACGGCACCAAGGATGTCCGCAGAGAGACCCGCAGACAGGGCCTGTACAATGCCGACACGGAGCTGGTCTTCAAGCGGCCTCACGAGAACCCCCTGATGGGCGTGTTCTACAACGGTCCTTTCAAGGATAAGACCCACGAGCTGCTCCACACCAGCCACCATGAGTAACAGATAAGCAGATCCCCCTCCGGCGAACTTGTCCGGAGGGGGATCGTTCATTCTGCTACCAATCGGGGGTGAGTTCCGGCTTCATGGAGCAGGTGCGGAATATTTCATGGGTAATGGCCCGATACTGGGCAATATCGGTGGCTTTTCGAAGTTGTTTTCCCAGCTTTTCTGTGTTGCGGAAAAGACACAGCAGGTAACGCCAGTTTTCCTTCAGGCGGAACATGGCATTCCTGGAACCACCAAAAGCTTCTATGTACTGGTCCAGTAATTCGTCACAGAACTGTTCCAGGGTATCCGGGGCCGCGTTCTGCGCGCACAGAAGAGCGGGGTTTCCGATCAACCCTCTGCCAACCATGACGGATGAAACACCGGGAAAGGTCTTGGAAAAAGCATCCAGTTGATTTCGTGTTGTGAGATTTCCGTTATAGCATAGGGGGTTCCTGCTGCGGTTCAGCGCGTATTGAAACAACTCCATTTGCACCGGACCCTCATAAAAATCCTTTCGCACCCGCGGATGGACAATCAGCAGCTTGACGGGGTAACGGTTGTAAATGTCCAAAAGACGGATAAACTCTTGGGGATCATCCACACCCAGCCTGGTTTTCAGTGAAATGGGCAGGGGAGAACGGGCATAAACACAATCAAGAAACCGTTCCAGTTCCCCGGGGTCCCGGAGCATTCCGGAGCCCTTTCCTTTGGAGAATACGGTGCCGGAAGGGCAGCCCAGATTCAGGTTCACTTCCCGGTAACCCCGGTCAAGGCACTGTTGCGCGGCCCAAAGAAAATCCTCCGTGTTTTTTGTCATGATCTGGGGAACCGCGGTAAACCCTTCCGTATCCCCGTAAGGGAGTTCACGGGCTTCTCTGGAGGTAAGACTGCGGTGGATGGTAGGGGAGAAGAAGGGCATATAATAGGCATCCACGCCCGGAAAATAACGGTGATGGGTACGGCGGTAAATGCTGTCTGTAAGACCTTCCATGGGTGCAAAATAAAAATTCATATCAACCTCAAAGCCCCCAGGCATAGGCCCGGGGGCAAATACTCAAATTTCCATAATCACAGGCAGAATCATGGGATTGCGCTTGGTGGTTTTAAAGAGATAGCCGCTCAGATCGTTCTTAATGGCGGACTTGATGGCAGACCAATCCCGTACACGCTTGCGCTGGCAGCGGTCGATTGCCTCCAGAGCGACCTCCCGTAGTTCTTCCATCAGGTCTTCGGACTCCTTCACATAGATAAAGCCCCGGGTAATAATGTCCGGTCCGGTAACAACGCTGCCGTCCTGGCTGCTGAGATTTACGCAGACCACAATCATACCGTCCTGGGCCAGATGCTTTCGATCCCGCAGGACCACACTGCCCACGTCCCCAACACCGGTGCCATCCACAAATACCTTGCCGGCAGGGACGGAACCGCCCACCTTGCAGGACTTGCCGGTGAACTCAAACACGGTGCCGATCTCTCCGATATGCGTATTCCGGGGATTCATCCCCATGGACTGGGCAAGCTTGCTGTGAATCTGCAAGTGACGCTGCTCACCATGCAGGGGAAGGAAGAACCGGGGCTTGACCAGGGCGTGAACGATTTTCAGCTCTTCCTGACAGGCATGACCGGAAACATGGAGTCCCTCGCTCTTTTCGTAGACCACATCGGCGCCCTTGCGGTATAGCTCGTTGATGATCCGGGAAATGGCCTTTTCGTTGCCAGGGATAGCAGATGCGGAGATGATAATCCGGTCACCGGAGGTGATGTCCACCTGCTTGTGTGTGGAAAAGGCCATCCGATACAGAGCGGACATATTCTCACCCTGGGAACCGGTGGAAACGATGACCAGCTTGTTCTTGGGAATGCTTTTTATGGAACCCAGGTCTACAATGGTGCCGGGTTTGACCTTCAGGTAGCCCAGCTCCTGGGCGACCTTCAGCATATTTTCCATGCTGCGGCCGGTAACAGCCACCTTACGGCCGTAACGCTGGGCAGTGGAAATTACGCTCTGAATCCGGTGCATATTGGAGGCAAATGTGGTGATGATAATACGCTGATCGCAGTTTTTAAACTGACGGTCCAGGCTTTCGGCAACCACATTTTCACTGGGGGTATAGCCGGCCCGTTCCACATTGGTGGAGTCGGCCAGAAGTGCCAGCACACCCTGGTTTCCCAGTTCACCCAGACGGGCCAGATCCATCATCCCATCGGCAGAAGTGGGATCGATCTTAAAATCACCGGTCATAATCACCGTGCCGACAGGGGTTTTGATGGCAAAAGCCACGGCGTCGGCAATGGAATGATTGACATGGATAAATTCTACACTGAAGCAGCCGGCCTTTACCACGTCACCGGGCTTATGGGTGACAAGCTTTACGGTATCGGCAAGCCTGTGCTCCTCCAGCTTCAGCTTAATCAGGCCGTTGGTCATGGCAGTGCCGTGAATGGGGCAATTGACCTGCTTCATACAATAGGGGATGGAACCGATATGATCCTCATGACCGTGGGTAATGAACATACCGCGCAGTTTTTTCTGGTTGGCAACCAGATAGGAAAAGTCGGGGATAACCAAATCCACACCATACATATCTTCTTCGGGGAAGCCTACGCCGCAGTCAACGACAATCATATCCTTGCCGTATTCCAGTACGGTAATATTCTTTCCGATTTCGTCCAATCCGCCCAGGGGAATGATTTTCAGTTTTTCAGCCAATTTAGAAATAGCTCCTTTCGTTCATTGAAACAAGATGTAAAAAGAACACAGCAAGCAGGCAGCCGCTGTGCGGAATCGGGCCCTGTATCGCCGTTTTCCTCAGTAAGCGCCTGCATAATCTACGGAGCAGCTTCAATCTCGATTTTTGACGCCTGTGCGCCGCGAGAGCCGCGCGTCAAAGAGAGGGGAGAAGGGAGAATGCTCCTTATCTCACATGGCACACCATGTGCTGTATCTGAACGTTTGCCGGGTCTGCCTACCCGCACAATTCACAGTTATTATAGCACAGCTCCCTCAAAAAGTATACATAAATTTTCGTAAACCTTTTGTGACCCGGAAAGGATGGTTGCGAAATGGGAAAAACAGTGGTATAATAAGCAAAAAATACAAAGAATACAGGAGATCATGATGCTTGAATTTATAAAAAAGCAGATTAAGGCCCACTGGGATGTGGTGCCCTATCTATTTTTTGGCGTGCTGACGACCGTTGTAAACTACGTGGTTTATCTGCCCTGCCTGAATTTTCTGGGCTTCAGTGCTGCCGTCAGCAACTGTATTGCCTGGGTTGTGGCGGTAACCTTTGCCTTTCTGACCAACAAACCCTTTGTTTTTCAAAGCCATGACTGGTCCAGAAAAACCGTTGTTCCGGAGTTTACCAAGTTTATTGCCACGCGTATTTCCTCCGGCGTGCTGGAAACCGTGATTCTTCTGATCGCGGTAGATACCCTGGGAGGCAACGGCAACATCTGGAAGCTTGTTACCCAGGTGATGGTAATTGTTGTAAACTATGTGGGCAGCAAGCTGCTTGTCTTCAAGAAAAAGTAACATCAGGCGGGGCCAATCGCCCCGCTTTTCCTGATTCGGGCGATAATGGAAAATCTTCTTGACATTTCTTACCGGATATGCTAATATATCCGGGCAGTCAGCTTCATAGTTTTTATTCGGAGTGATACCCAAGAGGCCGAAGGGGCTCCCCTGCTAAGGGAGTAGGCGTCTAAAAAGCGCGCGAGGGTTCAAATCCCTCTCACTCCGCCACGAATGCCGGTTTACGTTTTGCGTAAACCGGTGTTTTGTTTTCTACGTTGAAAAAGACAGAGAAATCGAATA
>JAXEMQ010000250.1:0-4515 GCA_034099845.1 Faecousia sp. | reverse complement strand
CTCTGACAATCGTCTCGCTGGTCATCTTCACGCAGGTCATTGAAATCTTCGAATCTGACGGCGCATGGCTGAAGAAATGGGACCACTTTCTTGCCTTCACCGTTTTTTGCTTTCTGGCGACGGCTTTCCGCCACAATGCCGTTCTGCTTACGGCGCCGCTGTATCTGCTCCTGTTTTTCTTCCATAAGGACGCACGCAGGAGCCTCCTGTTATCCGGGGCGCTGGTTCTTTTCTCCGTGTGGTTTCTGAACGGTCCTGTGATGACCCTGGCCCATGTGGAAGCTCCCGGCGACAGACAGGTCGAAATTCTGGGACTGCCCATGACTGTGCTGTCTGAGGTATTCATTAGCACCCCGGAAAAGCTCCCGGCAAAGGCCGTTGACTTTATCAGCTGTCTTGCTACACCGGAGGAATGGGACAAATACTACCGTCTCGGTGATTTCAATTACATCAAGTTTAATTCTTCTCTGCCCCTCAACGACCTGATCGAGCATGAGGGGGCTAGAGCCATTCTGCGCTACACCGCACAGGCGTTTCTTGCCAGTCCGCTTCCCGCTTTTCGTGCGCTGGCTGCTCTGACCCAACTGGTCTGGGACCCTCTGGCGTGCAGTACCACCATTTCAGTGCCCTACTGCCCTGCCGTGATTACCGACAGTATCGGAACCGCTGTGAAAGACAACGCCCAGCTTATTAAGGTGCTCACTTGTTTCAGTGATTCCGTAGAATCCTTTTATCTGTACCTGTTAACATGGAACATCGGTACGATGATTCTGATCGCCATGTTCGCCGCTGTAGCAAACGTTGGCCGGGGCAAGCTGGGCCGGGCATTTATGATCTTTCCCATGCTCATTTACGATTTCGGCACCATGCTCCTGCTCACCGGAGGCGATTTCCGCTTCTTCCACTTCAATTTTGTCATCATCATTCCGCTTCTCTATCTGATTCTATCCGGGAGTAAAAACCATGAAACAGTTTCTTGATAAGTATATGGGCGGCCTGTTCGGCTACCTGATCGTGGGCGGTCTGGCTACCATCGTGGAATGGGCCGGTTTCTGGCTGTTCTCCGAAAAACTCTCCATCGAGTATCTGCTGGCGACCGCGCTGGCCTTCGCCATCTCCACCTTTGCCAACTGGCTGTTCGGCAGGCTGTTGGTATTCCGGGGAAAGCAGCAGCAGTCCCTTCTGCGGGAAATTCTTTCCGTATATCTTGCCAGCATTGTGGGACTGCTGCTCAATCTGCTCATCATGTTTCTGCTGGTGCAGCTTTTGGGTGTGGAAAAAATGATTGCGAAGATGGCCGCCACGGTTCTGGTGTTCACGTACAATTATCTGGTCAGGAAGCTGATTATCTACCGGAAATAGGCCTGCCGGCCATATCTTAACGAAAATTTAATGAAATCCGGGACAATCCTCCATTGCAAACGGTTTTTCCCTATGCTACAATAGGGGAAATTCGATGTAGGAGTATTGTATGCTGCTCAAATACCTGTCCTGTTTCTTTATCTCCATGGTGCCGCTGGTGGAGCTTCGGCTGGCGGTTCCCATGGCTGTCTCTATGGGACTTAGCTACTGGCCCTCGCTGGTGGTGTGCGTGATTGGGAACCTGCTGCCCGTTCCCTTTATTTATTTCTTCGCCAGGAAAGTGCTGGAATGGGGAAAAGACAAGAAATATATCGGCAGCTTTTTCAACTGGTGCCTGCGAAAGGGCGAATCCGGCGGGCATAAGCTGACCCAGCGGGCCGGACGGACCGGCTCCTTTCTGGCCCTGATGCTCTTCGTGGGCATTCCCCTGCCGGGCACCGGCGCGTGGACGGGAACGCTGGCTGCCAGCTTCCTGGATATGGGCATCAAAACCACCTCCCTCGCCGTATCCAGCGGGGTGGTTCTGGCAGGAATCATTATGGGCGTCGTCAGTCTGACCGGCGTTCATGTATTTGGGCTTTAATCAGGAGGTAAGAAATATGTCTGATTGTCTGTTTTGTAAAATCATCGCCGGGGAAATCCCCTCCACCAAGGTCTACGAGGACGAAACTGTCTTCGCCTTCCGGGATATCAACCCACAGGCCCCCACCCATGTGCTGGTGGTACCCAAGGCGCACATTGCGGACTGCAATGGCGTGACCGCCGAAAACAGCGCAGTGGTGGCCCATATTTTTGAGGTCATCCCGAAAATTGCCCAGGCGGAAGGTCTGACGGGCGGCTACCGGGTGGTCAGCAACTGCGGCGCCGACGCGGGCCAGACGGTCCAGCACCTACACTTCCACATTCTCGGCGGCAAGCAGCTGACTCTGGAAATGGCGTAAACTGCATAGTAAGTGAGGGGTCAGGCACTTGCCTGACCCCTCATTGTTGCTCTATATTTGTCATAAGGGCAAAAAAGGAAGCTCCGGCTCAACTGGCAAGCACTGACGGCGAGAGATTTTGGTTTCCCGGAAAGTTTGGAAAACAGAGGAATACTTTGTGTATTTCCTGTTTTTCAAGCTGCACCGGGAGAGCAAAAGATCCGTCGTTCAGTCGCAGACAGTTGGGTCGGAGTTTCCTTCAATTATTTTGTGCCAAAGATCCGGTCGCCGGCGTCGCCAAGACCGGGAACGATGTAGGCATTCGCATTCAGCTTCTCGTCCATGGCGGCAAGGTAGATGTCCACATCGGGATGGGCCGCGGTGACAGCCTTCACGCCCTCGGGGCAGCCGATTATGTTCATCATGATGATCTGCTTGCAGCCGTGCTGCTTCAGGAAATCAATGGCGGCGATGGCGCTGCCGCCGGTTGCCAGCATGGGGTCCACCACGAAGACCTGACGGTTGCCGATGTCATCGGGCAGCTTGCAGTAGTATTCCACAGGCTTGTGGGTCTCGGGGTCCCGGTACAGGCCGATGTGACCGATTTTCGCGGAGGGAATCAGGCCCACCATGCTGTCCACCATGCCCAGACCCGCGCGGAGAATGGGGACGATGGCCATTTTCTTACCCGCCAGCATACGGCAGGTCGCGGTGGTGATGGGGGTCTCCACCTGCACCTCCTTGGTAGGCAGGTTCCGGGTGGCTTCGTAGCACATCAGGCCGGCGATTTCGCCCACCAGCTCCCGGAATTCCTTGACGGGGGTGTCCTTGCTGCGCAGAATTGCCAGCTTGTGCTGAATCAGGGGATGATCGAGGACATAAACGTTTGCCATGGTATCTTTCTCCTTTATTCCGTTATTTCAACTTTTTTCATGCGTTCCGCACGTTCCCGCTCCGCCTGAGACAGCCGCAGATAATTGGGGGTCAGGGCGTTGGCATCGCCCGGGTCGCCCGCCTCCGCCTGTTTCTGCGCCGCCAGCGCCACGCCAACCGCCCGCTGGTGCATCCGGTGCTCCGGCGGCAGTACCAGATTGGGAACGCTCTCCAACAATGTATTATAACACAGATTGCTGCCATCGCCAACCAAAAAAATGGGTTCTTTCAAACTTTTTAATTCCGCGCCCAGTTCGGCAAGGGAGATGGCCCGGTCTTCGGTGACCCGTTCCGGCGTTCCGTGGTTTACATAAAACAGCGCGTTGTAAACCTGACTTCTCCGGGCGTCCATACAGGGGCAGACATAGCCCTGATACGCACCCAAACTGCGCACCATGGCTTCCAGCGTGGACACGCCGTAGCAGGGAATCTCCTGGCCCCAGGCAAAGCCCTTGGCGGCGGCCACGCCGATGCGCACGCCGGTAAAGGAGCCGGGGCCTGCCGCCACGGCGACAGCGGTCACATCCTCCACGGTCTTTCCGCACTGAGACAGCAGATTTTCCGCCATGACCATCAGGGTCTGGCTGTGGGTCAGGCCGGTGTTCTGATAGCTTTCCCCCAGCAGCTTTCCATCCTCCAGCAGGGCTGCGGAGGCCGCTTTCGCGCTGGTCTCAAAGGCTAAAATCAGCAAATTTTTCTCCCCCCTCGATGGTGATGCGCCGGGTATTCTCTCCCAGCTTTTCGATGGTCACGGTAATTGCTTCCTCCATGGCCCCCGCCACGTTCTCGCTCCACTCTACGGCGCAGACCCCGCCCCGGTCCAGATAGTCCTCCCAGCCGATGTCCCACAGGTCGTCGGCGCAGCGCAGGCGGTACATATCGAAGTGGAACAGGGGCAGCCGCCCGCCTAAGTATTCATTGACAATGGTATAAGTCGGGCTGGTGACCATCTCGTCACAGCCCAGCCCCCGGGCCAGGCCCCGGGTGAAGGCGGTCTTCCCTGCCCCCAGGTCCCCCCGGTAGGCAATGACGGTTCCCGGCCCCAGCTTCGCCGCCAGCGCCGCCCCGAGGGTTTCCGTTTCCGCAGGGGAATTGGTAATGTACTCCATAACATTTACCTCGCGTTTTTCAACTTCTCCGCCTGATCGGCTGTGGCGAGGGCGTTGATGATTTCATCTAAATCGCCGTCCATAACGGAGTCGATGCGGTACAGCGTCAGATTCACCCGGTGGTCGGTGACCCGGCCCTGGGGGAAATTGTAGGTGCGGATGCGCTCGTTGCGCATGCCCGTGCCCACCTG
>JAXEMQ010000085.1:0-3288 GCA_034099845.1 Faecousia sp. | reverse complement strand
AACTTTCCCGGGGATGTGGTCGATGTGCCCTTTTTCATTGCTGAATGGATTCCACAGGCTAAATACACTGAAAATGTCAACGGAGGATCCCTTGCCTGGAATCCTCCGTTTTTCGCAGGCTGTTATTTTACAGCCCCTTTTTGTGTGTAATCAATTGCTTACTTGCCCAGGAATGCCTTGGTGGTGGCGACAATGTTGTCCGCGCACAGGCCAAAGGCCTTCAGCAGAGCGGCAGCGGGGCCGGAGTGGCCGAATTCGTCGTTGACGCCGATGCGCTTCACGGGAACGGGGTAGTTCTCGCTGAGGAAGCCGCAGACGGCTTCGCCCAGACCGCCGATCACGTTGTGCTCTTCCACGGTGACGATCTTGCCGCACTTTCTGGCAGCCGCCAGAACCAGCTCCTCGTCCAAGGGCTTGATGGTGGCCATGTTGATGACCATGGCATCGATACCGGCTTCCGCCAGAGCCTTGCCTGCCTCAATGGCTTCGGGAACCATGATGCCGTTGGCGATGATGGCAACGTCCTTGCCGTCTCTCAGCACTTCGCCCTTGCCGATTTGGAAGTCAAAGCCTTCCTCATGGAACACGGGGGTAGCGGCCCGGCCGAACCGCATGTAGCAGGGGCCTTCCATCTTGTAGGCGGCCTTGACCATCGCCCGGGCTTCCACATCGTCAGAGGGGCACATAACGGTCATGCCGGGGATGGTGCGCATCAGGGCGAAATCCTCACAGCACTGATGGGACGCACCGTCTTCGCCTACGGAGATGCCGCCGTGGGTGGCGCCGATCTTCACGTTCAGGTGGGGATAGCCGATGGTGTTGCGGATCTGCTCGTAGGCACGGCCCGCGGCAAACATGGCAAAGGTCGCGGCGAAGGGAACCACACCCATGGTGGACAGGCCGGCGGCCACGTTTACCATGTTGGCTTCCTGAATGCCGCAGTCAAAGAAGCGGTCGGGGTGGGCCTTCTTGAAGGTACCGGTCTTGGTGGCACCGGCCAGGTCGGCGTCCAGAACAACCACGTTGTCAAACTCATCGCCCAGCTCCTTCAGCGCGTTGCCGTAGCTGTCACGGGTTGCGATTTTCTTTACGTCTGCCATGATTTAGCCCTCCTCAATTGCGCTGCGTGCAGCGGCCAGTTCCGCCATTGCCTGCGCGTACTCATCGTCATTGGGTGCCTTGCCGTGCCAGCCGGCCTGATTTTCCATGTAGGAAACGCCCTTGCCCTTGACGGTGGTCATCAGGACGGCAGTGGGCTTGCCGGTGCCGTGGTTGGCATGGAATTTTTCCATTGCCTTTTCAATATCGTCGAAGCAGTGGCCGTCAATGGTAACCACATCGCAGCCGAAGGCCTCAAACTTCTTGTCCACAGGAGCGGTGTTCATAACATCGCAGGTGCGGCCGTCGATCTGCAGGCCGTTCAGGTCCACAATGATGCACAGGTTGTCCAGGTGATAGTGGGCGGCAAACATGGTGGCCTCCCAGATCTGGCCCTCAGCCAGCTCACCGTCACCCACGATGGAGTAGACATTCACGTCCTTGTTCAGGAACTTGGCGCCCTTTGCCATACCGGCAGCGGCGGACAGGCCCTGGCCCAGAGAGCCGGTGGACATATCCACACCGGGAACGGTGTTCATATTGGGGTGGCCCTGGAGGTAGGAATCAATGTGCCGCAGGGTCGGCAGGTCTTCCACAGGGAAGAAGCCCCGGTTTGCCAGGGCGCTGTACAGGCCGGGAGCGGTGTGACCCTTGGACAGCACGAAGCGGTCCCGGTCCTCCCATCTGGGATTCTTGGGATCCAGACGCATTTCCTTGAAATACAGATAGGTAAACATATCCGCAGCGGAGAGACTTCCGCCGGGGTGGCCGGACTTGGCGCCGTGGGTAGCGGTGAGGATGCCCTCGCGCACCTTCACGGCCTCAAGCTGCAGCTGCTTTCTTTCTTCTGAGGTCATAATGATTTACACACCCTTCTTTTATATTGGCAACCGTAAGGCTGGCCCAAGGGTCCGCCCTACAGAATTCCACAACAATGCGTTTTCGGGGGAAACGCCCAAAATCCCTGTGCGCCGGCAGCATGGGACTGCCGGAAACGGACAGGTTTTCAGGGCTTCCCAAAAGGCCCCTGAAGACAGGCCAAATCCCGGCGGTTACGGATTCTTCTCAGTGCTTTCCGCAGGCGACGGCCTCGCCAATGGCAATTTTTATATGATTTTCTCCTTTTCTTCCGGCAGAAACACCGGCCAATATATCTGCTCCCTCTCAGAAATAGCTCTTCAGGCGGCTATCATCGTGGGAAGCGTATTTCCTGATTTTTTCTTCAATACAATTATATACGGCGGCACGCATATCCCCTGCCCAGCCGTTTTTGACGCAGTCCAGGTAGTAGCGGTGCTCTTTCACCAAAGCCACACGGTTTTCCGGGTTGCTGAGCAGCGCCTCTCCGTACAGGAGCTTGGCAAAGGACATCTGATCCCACAGGTCGCCGATCACACCGGTCAGATGCTCCCGGTGGGCCGCCCGGTAGATTCCGAAGTGGAACGCCCGATTGCACTTGTGCACCAGCTTGGGGCTTACAGGGTCTGCCGCCACAGCGGCCTCATGCTCCGCGAACAGCTGTTCCAGGTTCTCGATGTCCTCCGGCGTGGCATTTTTGCAGGCCAGGAAGGCAGCCTCTGGCTCCAGCAGCTGACGAATCCGGTAGATTTCCACAAATTCGTCTTCGCTGAGCTCCACCATGCGCATGCCCGCGTTCTTCACATTGTAGGCCAGACGCTTCTGGACCAGAACGCTGAGGGCTTCCCGCACAGGCATCCGGCTGGTGCCCATCATCTTCGCCAGCTTGGCTGTATTCAATCGGTCTCCCATCTGAATGGTACCATCGGCAACATAATCCATGATCATGTCCAGCACCTGATCCGCGGTTTTCTCGGTGGTGAGTTCCAGTGCCGATTCTTCTGACAATTGATCTTCAGCCATAATCCCTCATACTTTCTGCATATTTAGTATCCGGGGCGTATTCCGGATACTATTATATACAATCAGCCCTTAAAAATCAAGAGGTGTAGGGTGCCCAGCTGCTTGCGCAGCTGTAGGTGTTACAATGATGTGTGACAAATGAAAGTAAAAAAGAATAGCGAATAGGGATGGCATGTGCTAAGGTTGAGTTGTCCAGACAAAACCGAAAGGCAGGTGCCACCCTATCCGCTATGAATAAGATAACACAGGACATGCGGTTTAAGCAAGCAGTAATTGAATATTCTTTGAAGCACGGTGTTACAGCCGCTG
>JAXEMQ010000248.1:0-4017 GCA_034099845.1 Faecousia sp. | reverse complement strand
CAGGGCATTGTATAAAAGCCTCTTTCCCCTGCCGAAAGCGCTGCTTTCGGCAGGGGAACTTGCCAAAAAAACCTTCGGGCTTTTCCGCCATTTTTTACAATCTGACGCGCGTATCATTTGTTCGCCATAGGCGAATCCATTCCAGACTGTCAAAGAACCCGTGCTTTCGTTAGGCGAAAACACGGGTTCTTGTGCATTCGGGGGGAACAAGCCAAATCGTGGAGAAAAAGAAGTTGTCCCATCTCCATTTTGCCAGTTTTTTCAGATTCATGGCAGCATATTTATAAGCTACAAAATGAAGCACCGGGCACATATCCATCAGCCCGAACCCTGCGAAGTATTGTTTTTCGCAGGTTCCGAAAACAGGCAATCAACCATCCCCATCGTGGATTATGAAATGTCGGTTACCTCATAGCCCTGCTCGGCAACAGCCTGCTTCAGAGCATCGTCCGAAACCTCTTTTTCCAGCGTTACAACAGCGGTCCCGGTCTTGTGGCTGACCTCGGCAGAGGCTACGCCGTCCAGCGACTCCAGTGCCTTTTTGGTGTGCATCTCGCAGTGTTCGCACATCATGCCTTTGATTTTCAGAGTTTTTGTCATGGATTTTGTCTCCTTTTTGATTGTGGTTGTTGAATTGGGTTTGATTTTATGATCCCGTCTGGAATCGTGCATCCGGAAGAAATTCAAACGCAGCGCGTTGGTGACAACGCTGAAGCTGGACAGGCTCATGGCTGCTGCGGCGAACATGGGATTGAGCTGCCAGCCAAGCAATGGGATCCATACGCCCGCCGCCAGGGGAATGCCGATGGTGTTGTAGAGAAAGGCCCAAAACAGGTTTTCGTGGATGTTGCGCAGCGTCGCACGGCTCAGGCGGATGGCCGCAGGCACATCGGACAGACGGCTTTTCATCAGCACCACATCCGCCGCGTCGATGGCAACATCCGCGCCCGCACCGATGGCAATGCCAATATCGGCGCTGGTCAGGGCAGGTGCGTCGTTGATGCCGTCGCCCACCATGATGACCTTCCCTT
Organism: Faecousia sp.; assembly: GCA_034099845.1. Taxonomy (GTDB): domain Bacteria; phylum Bacillota; class Clostridia; order Oscillospirales; family Oscillospiraceae; genus Faecousia. The sequence continues at coordinate 2,986 of JAXEMQ010000248.1, read as the reverse complement.
TTTGCTGCAATTGGCGGATCACGCTTTCCTTTCCGTCGGGAAGGACGCCTGCAATCACCTCATCCACGCCGGCCTTTGCGCCGATGGCTCTGGCGGTGCGTTCATTATCGCCGGTGAGCATCACCACGTGGATGCCCATATTCCGCATTTCGGCAATGGCCTGGGGGCTGTCCTCCTTAATGGTGTCCGCCACAGCAATGATGCCGCAGAGCTTGCCGTCCCGGGCAAAAAACAGCGGGGTTTTGCCCTCCCCGGAGAGCTTTTCCGATCTGGCTTTCATGGCTTCGGAAACAGAAACCTGTCCGCTGATAAACTGTAAGCTGCCGCCCAGCAGCGTTTTTCCGTTCAGGGAGGCAGTCAGTCCATTGCCGGGCAGTGCCTGAAACTGTTGAACCTCTGCTGCCGTCAAGCCATCCTGCTCCGCTCTTTGATGGATCGCACGGGCCAGCGGATGTTCGCTTTTCTTCTCCAATGCGTAGGCAATGGACAACAGATCCCCTTCGGGCATACCCTCAGCCGGGAGGAGATCCGTGACTCTCGGCTCCCCCTGGGTGATGGTTCCCGTTTTATCCAGCGCCACAATCTGTGCCTTTCCGGTTTCTTCCAAAGACACAGCCGTCTTGAACAGAATGCCGTTCTTTGCACCCATGCCACCCCCCACCATGATGGCAACCGGGGTGGCAAGCCCCAGCGCACAGGGGCAGCTGATGACCAGAACGGAGATACCCCGCGCCAAAGCAAAGCCTGCCGTCTGACCGACAAGAAGCCAGACAAGCACGGTGACAACCGCGATGGCGATAACGGTCGGAACAAAGACACCGGAAACCTTATCTGCCACCTTGGCAATGGGAGCCTTTGTTGCGGCAGCGTCGCTGACCATCTGAATGATCTGGGAAAGGGTGGTGTCCTCGCCGACTCTGGTGGCCTCGCAGCGCAGAAAACCCGACTGATTCAGCGTGCCTGCGGAAACCTGGCTTCCTGCCGCCTTGTCCACGGGAATGCTCTCCCCTGTCAGGGTGGATTCATCCACCGCACTGTTTCCCTCGCAGACAATTCCGTCCACAGGGATGTTTTCGCCGGGACGCACCACAAAAGTGTCGCCCTTTGCCACCTGTTCAATGGGGACAGTGATCTCCGCGCCGTCCCTCAGAAGGGTGGCGGTCTTGGGCGCCAGCTTCATCAGCCCCTTCAGAGCATCCGTGGTTTTGCCCTTGGAACGGGCTTCCAGCATTTTGCCCAGGGTAATCAGGGTCAGAATCGTGGCGGCGGATTCAAAGTAGAATTCGTCCATGTAGACCATGACCGCATCCATCTGACCCTTCACCTGGGCGTCCGTCATGGCGAACAGGGCGAAGGTGCTGTAGCCAAAGGCTGCCGTAGCGCCCAGCGCAACCAAAGCGTCCATGTTGGGCGCACGATGCCACAGGCTCTTAAACCCGCTGATAAAAAACTTCTGATTGATGACCATGACGATCACCGTCAGCAATAGCTGCAAAAGCCCCATTGCCACATGGTTGCCGTCAAAAAAGGTTGGCAGCGGCCAGCCCCACAGCATGTGTCCCATAGAAACATACATCAATGCGAGCCAGAAGCCGAGAGACGCGAAGAGACGCTTTTTCAGGACGGGGGTCTCCCTGTCCTTCAGCGCGTCCTCATCAGAAGATGGCTGTGAGGCTTGTCCTTTGTTTCCTTTTTTCAAAGATGCGCCGTATCCGGCATTCTGAACAGCTGCGATAATCTCCTCGGCGGAGGCGGTTCCCTCCACGCCCATGGAATTGGTCAGCAGGCTCACCGAACAGGAGGTGACGCCTTTTACGCCGGATACCGCCTTTTCCACCCGGGCAGAGCAGGCGGCGCAGCTCATACCCGTTACTGTATATTGCTCCATAATTGAATCACGGAACCTCCTTTTATTTCATCAGCTTTTGCAGTGTCGCAACCAGCTCGTCGATGACTTCGTCCTTTCCTGACCGGATGTCTCTGGCGACACAGCCCCGAATGTGGCTTGCCAGCAGCTCCTTATTAAAGGCATTCACAGCGGCGTTGACGGCAGCGGACTGCACCAGAATATCCGCGCAGTAGGCATCGCTCTCCACCATCCCCCGAATCCCGCGGATCTGCCCTTCGATCCGGTTCAGCCGGTGGATCAGCTTTTTCCGTTCTTCCTCGGAACGGTCTGTTGTTTTCCCGCAGCATCCGCACATTTCTTTCTCAGTCATGATTCAGCCTCCGTTTCATGGATACCCCTAAGGGGTATTTACATTATATACCCCTAAGGGGTATATGTCAATAGGAAATTCGCCAATTTCCGCAAACAGTTTATTCCGATATTCACCGTTCATTCGCTGTCATAGCAATACAGATAGGAAAACAGCGGCCTGATCTCTCAAGCCGCTGCATTTCCGACAGAAATGATGGGAAACGGACCATCACTTTTCCGTTAATAGGCCCGCCCGCACAAACAGGAACCGATACGCCTTTCCCTGCCCTTTGGCTTTCCTGTCGTATGTTGCGCCTGCCAGCGTGAACAGGAACCGGAGCAGGCATCCGAGAAATTTTCCATGCCATCGGAAATAGCTATTGCACTTTGCCCGGTTTTCTATTATAATGTGACATGGAAAAATGAAAAAGCCACTTCATTTTTGTCCAATTTGATTGTTTTGTGCCCCGGCCCCTGAGGTCCTTTCCCTTTTTTGTGGGCAGCTGCGCGGGCGCAACTTCACTAGGAGGATTCGTAAATGCTGGAAGAACTGAAGCAAAAGGTTTATGAAGCCAATATGGAGCTCCCCCGCCGGAATCTGGTCACCTATACCTGGGGCAATGTGTCCGGTATTGACCGGGAAAAGGGTCTGGTGGTCATCAAGCCCAGCGGTGTGGAGTACGAGGAGCTGACACCCGATATGCTGGTGGTCCTGGACCTGGAGGGCAATGTGGTGGAGGGCACCCTGAACCCCAGCTCCGATACCAAAACCCATATTGAGCTGTA
>JAXEMQ010000225.1:0-4094 GCA_034099845.1 Faecousia sp. | reverse complement strand
GTCTCCTTTAATCTGGACCGGGGCAAGGTCCTGGGCATTGTGGGGGAGTCCGGCTCCGGCAAGTCCGTTACCGCTTACTCCATTATGCAGATTCTGGAAAAGACCGGCAAGATCGTCTCCGGCTCCATCAAGGTGGACGGCAAGGAGCTGGTGGGTATTTCCGAAAAGGAAATGAAGAATGTCCGGGGCAACAAGATTTCCATCATCTTCCAGGACCCCATGACCTCTCTGAATCCCACCTATACCATCGGCCATCAGCTGATGGAGGCCATCCTGCTGCACACGGACCGCAATAAGCGGGAGGCTTATGACCGGGCGGTGGAAATGCTGCGGCTGGTCAACGTGAACGAACCCGAGAAGCGGATGAAGCAGTATCCCTTCGAGTTCTCCGGCGGTATGCGCCAGAGAGTCATGATCGCCATGGCCCTGGCCTGCGAGCCTGACATTCTCATTGCCGACGAGCCCACCACCGCTCTGGACGTGACCATCCAGGCCCAGATTCTGGAGCTGATGCAGTCTCTCCAGAAGGAGCTGGGCATGGCCATCATTATGATTACCCATGACCTGGGCGTTGTTGCCCAAATGTGCGACGAGGTCATCGTTATGTACGCCGGCTCCATCTGTGAGCAGGGCAACGCCGATGAAATCTTCTACAACCCCAAGCACGAGTATACCAAGGGCCTGATGCGCTCCATTCCCACCATCGGAAACGACGGCGAGAAGCTGCATCCCATTTCCGGCACCCCCATTGATCTGCTGAATATGCCCGCGGGCTGTCCCTTCGCGCCCCGCTGCGACAACGCCATGAAGATCTGTCTGCGCCAGCGGGCAGAGCGCCTGCAGATCAACGACTTCCACCAGGCTGCCTGCTGGATGAACGTGAAGGAAGAAATGGAAAAGGAGGGCGAACCCAATGGCTGATACCCTTGTAGAAGTCAAGCATCTGAAAGAGTATTTCAATATTGCCACCGGCGCCTTTACCACCAAGCCTCTGAAGGCTGTGGACGATGTCTCCTTCTCCATCCGCCGGGGCGAAACCCTGGGCCTTGTAGGCGAATCCGGCTGTGGCAAGACCACCGTGGGCCGTACCCTGCTGCACCTGTATAAGCCCACCGCCGGTGAGATCTTCTTTGAAGGCAATAAAATTGAATCCAAGAAGGACATTCTGGAGTACCGGAAGAAGAGCGCAATGGTGTTCCAGGATCCCTATTCCTCTCTGAACCCCCGTATGACCGTGGCCGACATCATTGCCGAGCCCCTGGACGTGCACAAAATGTACGCCAACAAGAAGGAGCGGGAAGAACGGGTGCTGGAGCTGATGAGCAAGGTGGGCCTGAACTCCGAGCATGCCAACCGGTATGCCCATGAGTTCTCCGGCGGTCAGCGTCAGCGCATCGGCATTGCCCGGGCCATGGCCATGAATCCCCAGTTCGTTGTCTGTGACGAGCCTGTTTCCGCTCTGGACGTTTCTATCCAGGCACAGGTCATCAATATGTTTGATGAATTGCAGGATCAGATGGGCCTTACTTATCTGTTCATTGCCCACGATCTTCTGGTTGTGCGTCACATTTCCGACAGAATCGCCGTCATGTACCTTGGTAAAATGGTGGAGCTGGCAGATGCCAGGGAGATCTATGATCATCCCCTGCACCCCTATACCAAGTGCCTGATGTCCGCCGTTCCTCTGCCTGACCCCAAGGCCGCAAGAGAGAACAAGCGTATTGTGCTGTCCGGCGATATTCCCAGCCCGCTGAACGCACCCTCCGGCTGCCCCTTCCGCACCCGCTGCCCCTATGCAAGCGAGGAGTGCGCTGCGTCCATGCCGGAGTTCAAGGAAGTCCAGTCCGGCCATTATGTGGCCTGCCACCGGCTGAACGAGATCGGGTAAACCTTGTTCCGACCAATACCCCTTGCCTCTCCCTGTGGGAGAGGTGCCCCCGAAGGGGGCGGAGAGGGCCCTCTCAGGCACGGCTAACGCCGTGCCAGCATGAATAGTGGTATGATTGCCGCCGGCAATCATGGCTATTTTGATTCGCTGCGCGGCGCACCACCCCAGAGGGGGAGCCAAGTAGCATTCCTTTGTATTCAGATCCCAATCGGGGTTTGAAGATATATTTCATCATTGAGAAAGGAAAATGAAAAATGAAGAAACTCATTGCACTGCTTCTGGCTGCTGTTATGGTTCTGGGCATGGTTGCTTGCGGCGCCAAGACGGACGCTCCCGCTGCCACCACTGCTGCTCCTACCGAGGCCGCTACCGAAGCACCCGCCGAAATGACCGCCGAAGAAAAGGCTCTGGCTGAGGCGGAAATCCGCAGAGCCATCAGCCTGCTGTTCGACCGGAACTACATCGTCAACGAGATCGCCCAGGGCGGTCAGCTTCCCGCTTCCTCCTTCGTTGCCATGGGTATGACCGACGCTGACGGCTCCGAGTTCTACCAGAACGCCGGCCACAACGACGGTTTTGTCGGCTACTACGATGTGTCCGAGGATGCCTACGAGGACAACTTCTCCCAGGCCATCGAAATCCTGAGCAAGTACTACGATTACGACGAGACCACCGGTCAGTTCACCAACTTCCCCACTCTGACCTACCTGTACAATACCTCTGAGGGCCACAAGGCCATCGGTGAGTACCTGGCCGCTACTCTGGCTTCCGTGGGCATCACCATGAACCTGGAGAACCAGGAGTGGAACACCTTCCTGAACACCCGTAAGAACGGCGACTTCTCCGTTGCCCGTAACGGCTGGCTGGCTGATTACAACGATCCCATCACCTTCCTGGATATGTGGACCACTGCCTCCGGCAACAACGATGTGCAGTACGGCAAGGGCGCCAAGAAGGACCTGGCCATCTACAGCCTGGACCTGACCCCCTACGGCCTGGACATCAAGGTGGACAACGGCACCTGGGCCGAGACCTACGATGTACTGATTGGCGAAATCAAGAAGTGCACCGATGTGGAGAACCGCTACGCTATGATGCACCTGGCCGAGGATATGCTGATGGATACCGGCTGCCTGGTGCCCCTGTACTTCTACACCGACCTGTTCATGCTGGATGATTCCGTCAACGGTTTCTTCAGCAACCCCCTGGGCTACAAGTACTTCTACAAGGCTGACGTGGACGGCAATACCGATTCCATCAGCGTCTGCATCGCTTCCGAGCCTGACGTGCTGGATCCCGCTCTGAACTCCGCCGTGGATGGCGCAACCCTGGACAGCCACCTGTTCGCGGGCCTGGCCAAGTGGGATCAGGACGAGACCGGCAAGCTGGTCATCACTGCTGACTGTGCCACCGAGCTTCCCGAGGGTGTTGTGAACGAGGACGGCACCGTGACCTACACCTACACCCTGCGTGATGGCCTGAAGTGGTCCGACGGTCAGGACCTGACCGCCGCTGACTTCGCCTTCGCCTGGAAGCGGGCTGCCTCCGAGGAGCTGGGCGCTGACTACGGCTATATGCTGGAGTGCATCAAGGGCTATCCCAACGATCTGGCCGTGGAAGCCACCGATGACAAGACCCTGGTTGTCACTCTGAACAACGCCATTGCCTACTGGAATGAGCTGCTGGCCTTCCCCTCCTACTTCCCCGTCCGCGAGGATGTGGTTGCCAACGAGGGCTGGTGCACCGACGCTTCCACCTTCGTTTCCAACGGCGCTTACAAGATGACCGGCTGGGATCACAACTCCGTCATCACCCTGACCAAGAACGAGGGGTACTATGACGCCGAGAACGTCACCATGAAGGAGATCAAGTTCTACCTGTCCGACGATGCCAACAACATGCTCACCAACTTCAAGAACGGTGACTGGCTGCTGATCGACGACGTTCCCACCAACGAGATCGCCACCCTGAAGACCGAGTATCCCACCGAGTTCAAGGTTGCCGGTCAGATCGGTACCTACTACGTCTGCTGGAACATCAACGAGGATCTGCTGAAGTAATCCTCTTCTGATCCGGAAGATACCAATTTTGCCGCCCGGGCGCTTCGGAGCCCGGGCGGTTTTTCCTTGACAAAACAGGAACAAATGTTCTATAATAATGGAAGAAAACCATTCGGGAAGGAGGTGCTGCCGGCTATGGACAGGCA
>JAXEMQ010000220.1:0-2572 GCA_034099845.1 Faecousia sp. | reverse complement strand
GCGGCCAGGGCAATTGAGGCCTTTCTTTGATCTGCCTATTGACAAGGTAGGTAAGATGTGGTATGCTCCCTACAGAGTTACTAGGGAATGCAATTCCCCTAAAACCACAGGAGGTTTTCATTTATGACTGTTTATGTTGACAACGCGGCAACGACCAAAATGAGCCAAACGGCCATCGATGCCATGCTGCCCTATATGACCACCATTTACGGCAACCCCTCCAGCCTGCACACCGTGGGTCAGGAAGCCAGGGAAGCACTGGATGCCGCCCGCCAGACTGTTGCCGACTGCCTGGGCTGTGAGCCCCGGGAGATCATTTTCACCTCCGGCGGCAGCGAGGCCGACAATCAGGCCATTATCTCCGCCGCCCGGCTGGGGGAGAGAAAGGGCAAAAAGCACATCATCTCCACCGCCTTTGAGCACCATGCCGTGCTGCACACCCTGAAAAAGCTGGAAAAGGAAGGCTTTGAGGTAACCCTGCTGGACGTGCGGGAGGGCCACAATGTGACTGCCCGGCAGGTGAAGGATGCCATCCGCCCCGATACCTGCCTGGTCACCACCATGTATGCCAACAACGAAATCGGCTCCGTGCTGCCCATCGCCGAGATCGGCGCCGTCTGTAAAGAAGCCGGTGTGCCCTTCCACACCGACGCGGTGCAGGCGGTGGGCCACCTGCACATCAACGTGAAGGAGCAGAACATCGATATGCTCAGCCTGTCCGCCCACAAGTTCCACGGCCCCAAGGGTGTGGGCGCCCTGTATGTGCGCAAGGGCTTCCCCCTGGTAAACGTGATCGAGGGCGGCGCCCAGGAACGGGGCAAGCGGGCCGGAACGGAAAACATTCCCGGAATCTGCAGCATGGCCGCTGCCATGAAGGAGGCCTGCGACCACATCGACGAGAACGCCGCAAAGGTTTCCGCCATGCGGGACAAGCTCATCGAGGGCCTGAGCAAGATCCCCCACTGCGCCGTCAACGGCGATCTGAAAAACCGGCTGCCCGGCAATGTGAGCTTCTGCTTTGAGGGCATTGAGGGTGAGAGCCTGCTGCTGCTGCTGGATGCCAAGGGCATCTGCGCTTCCTCCGGTTCCGCCTGCACCTCCGGCTCCCTGGATCCCAGCCATGTGCTGCTGGCCATCGGCCGGGTGCACGATGTGGCCCATGGCTCCCTGCGTCTGAGCCTGTGCGAGTGGAACACCATGGAAGAGATGGACTACATTCTGAAGGAAGTTCCGGAAGTGGTCCAGTACCTGCGTAATATGTCCCCGGTGTGGAGAGATCTGCAGACCGGCAAGAGAGCATACATTCTGTAATTTGGAGGAATCAAAAAATGGCACTTTACAGTGAAAAAGTTATGGACCACTTCACCCACCCCCGCAATGTAGGCGTGATCGAGGACGCCAACGGCGTAGGCGAGGTGGGCAACGCCAAGTGCGGCGATATTATGAAGATCTACCTGAAGATCGAAAACGACATCATCGTGGATGTCAAGTTCGAGACCTTCGGCTGCGGCAGCGCCATCGCTTCCTCTTCCATGGCCACCGAGATGATCAAGGGTAAGTCCATTCACGAGGCCATGCAGCTGACCAACAAGGCGGTTGCCGAGGCGCTGGACGGCCTGCCCGCCCACAAGCTCCACTGCTCCGTTCTGGCCGAGGAAGCCATTAAGAACGCGCTGAAGGACTACTACGACCGCAACGGTCTTCCCTACGACGAGAAGGATTTCCCCGACTGCGCGCACTGCGGTCACTGCGACTGATATGATTGTATCGACCAAAGGCCGCTATGCCCTGCGGGTGATGCTGTGCTTTGCCCAGCGGGGCGGGGAGGAGTACATCCCCATTAAGGAGATCGCGGAAAAAGAGGGTATCTCCTTAAAGTATCTGGAATCCATCATGACGGTGCTTTCCAAAGGCGGTCTGGTGGATGCCGTCCACGGCAAGGGCGGCGGCTACCGGCTGAACCGCAGGCCGGAGGACTACACCGTCGGCAGCATTCTCAAGCTGACCGAAGGGGGTCTCACCGCCGTGTCCTGCACCTCGGAAGGGCCCGCTGCCTGCTCCCGCAGCTCCTGCTGTGAGACCCGGCCCATGTGGGATAAGCTGGACAAGATGATCGATGATTTCTTTGAAAGCATCACCCTGGCGGATCTTCTGAAGGAAAGCGATTCCGGAAAAGCTGAATAAGGGCAGCACCGCATAATGGGGCAAGGAGATTCGGCCAGTGTTTTGACCCAGGCGAAAGTATGGAAAATGCGGGAATACTGGATGTATTCCCGCATTTTTCATACTGCACGATTGGGACAAAAGATCCGCTGAAGCTCGCAGTTTCCATTGTGCGGTGTTGCCTAAGACAAAACCGGCACGATTTTGAACTGCACCCCATTTGTTAGACAAGTATGGTATAATACTTGTACTAAGGAATGGGGTGTTATTCTATGCCAAAAGGAGTACCAAACCCATCCGTTAATCGCCCAAAAGCTTCACCACGACCACTCCGTCTACCATCCGGATCGAGCCGCTGTCCGGGTAGGCGGGCATGGCCTGTACCTCGGGAAGGGATTCAAACGCTTCC
>JAXEMQ010000073.1:0-2394 GCA_034099845.1 Faecousia sp. | reverse complement strand
TGGGGATTCAGGCGGAATGCGTGACCGCCCGGGCGGAGGAGGCTGTGGTCTCCTGCCGGGAAAGCTATGATATTGCCACCTCCCGGGCGGTGGCCCGGCTGAATATTCTGCTGGAGCTGCTGGCACCCTATGTGAAGGTGGGCGGCGCGGTGGTGGCCCTGAAGGGCAGCGCGGCGAAAGAGGAGCTGGGGGAATGCGGCGATGCCATGAAGAAGCTGGGACTGCGGCAGGAGGCGTTTCTGGAATTCCCGGTGGATGGGGCCAGCCGCGCCCTGATTGTTCTGCGGAAGGTTGCCCCCACTCCGAAGATGTATCCCCGGCGCTACGCCAAGATCAAGCAGTCGCCCCTGTAAAAGAGGAACGGATATGAAACGAATCATTCTTTCCGCCGGTTCCTTTCTGCTGATTCTGGCACTGCTGCTGGCGCTTTTGAGCCTGGCGTTTTTCCCCAAGGGAAACAGTCTGGAGGACGGCATTCAGGAGCCGGAGCTCTATGGCTTTCTCGGGGAGCGGTCGAACAGCCTGGATGTGGTGGTGCTGGGCGACAGCATTCCCTTGAGTTCCATGATACCGCCCCGGCTTTGGCGGGACTTTGGCTACACCGGCTATGTCTGCGCGAGCACGGCCCAGAAGCTGTGCCAGTCGGAAAAGCTGCTGAACCGGTTCTTGGAGAGCCAGCAGCCCCAATTTGTGCTGTTGGAGACGGATCAGCTGTACCTGGAAATGTCGGCGCTGGACGTGCTGCAATGCAATATGGAAGCGCTGTTTCCGGTACTGCGGTATCACAACAATTGGAAATTTGTCCGGCCTGCCCAGATGCTCCGGACTCCGGACTATACCTGCCGGGATCCGTTGAAGGGCTACCATCTGCGTAAGACCATTGACGCCCTGGAACCGGAAGCTTATATGCTGCCCACGGAGGAAACAGAACCGTTTTCCGCTGCCGCGGAAGCCGGCGTAAGGCGGATCAAAGCCGTGTGCGACCGGGCGGGGGCAAGGCTGGTGCTCTACACCGCCCCCAACGCGGCTGCCTGGAATACCCCCCGGCACAACGCGGTGCAGGCATTGGCGGATTCTCTGGAGGTGCCCTATCTGGACGGGAACCTGGAGGTGACCAATCTTGTCTGGCAGGCGGATACCCTGGATCAGGGGGAACATCTGAACCTGATGGGAGCGGAAAAAGTCACTGCCTGGCTGGGAACCTATTTCTCCTCTACGGGACTGCTGGAGGACAAACGCGGAGACCCGGCCTATGCCTCCTGGGAGGAGGACCTGGCAGAGTTCGAGCGCCGGGTAGATGACCCGGATCACTACTATTGATGAAAGGAGCGCCCCGATGCTCCAAAAACTGACCCGCGGCATCCTGTTCTTCGGGGTGCTGCTGCTTCTGCTGATTCCGGTGAATATGGTGCTGGAACCCAAAAACAATACGGAAGAGGCGGGAATGTACAAGGCCAGCGCCAACGCCATCCGGTCACAGAAAAAGGACTCCATTCAGGTCCTGTTTCTGGGGGACAGCGAAGCTTATTCCGGTTTTGTGCCCCTGGAGCTGTGGAACAGCACCGGTATACCCAGCTTTGTGTGCAGCTCTCTGGACCAGAAAATGTACGAAACCTGGGAGCTGCTGCAAATGGCCTTTGAATACCAGTCCCCGAAGGTTGTGGTGCTGGAGACCAATGTGCTGTACCGGGTGTATCCCAGTACGGATACCATAGTGCCCACTCTGGAACGGTATCTGCCTGCGGTGCGCTACCACAACCGCTGGAAAAGTCTGACACTGTCCGATTTTACCCAGTGCCCCAACTATACCGCGGAAGCTCCGGACCGGGGCTACCATCTGCTGACCGCCGCGGAAAGCGCGGATGTGGAGGGGTATATGCGGCCTATGGAGGAGTGGGAACCCCTTTCCCGCCAGAACCGGAAGTACCTTCAGAAGATCGCGGACCTGTGCCGGGAACAGAATGCCCAGTTGATTCTCTTCAGCGTCCCCAGTCCCACCAACTGGACCGTCCGCCGGCACAATACGGTGGGGGACACCGCCCAGGAACTGGGGGTGCCCTACCTGGACGGGAACCTGATGGACCTGGGTATTGACTGGGACACAGACAGCTACGACGGCGGGGACCATCTCAATTATTACGGCGCCGCCAAGGTAACCGGTTGGCTGGGGACCTATTTGCGGGAAAACGCGTCTCTGACCGACTGCCGGGAGGATCCGGATTATGTCCAGTGGAACCGGGATTTCACCGCCTTCCGCCAACGGCTGGCCCAGACCGATTAAACACCACTCCACTTGTTGGTGGGGTGGTTTTTGTATCGGGAGGCACAGGACCGACAAGGGAGCCTGCCGGGGCGTGAGGGCGTTTTGCATAAAAAACAGCCCCCAAAGGGACT
>JAXEMQ010000191.1:0-6603 GCA_034099845.1 Faecousia sp. | reverse complement strand
CCGGGATGTTTCCGCGGAGTTCGCGGAGCTGGGGGCCAATGCCAACGCCTTTACCAGCTATGACATGACGGCCTACTATTTTTCCTGCACCTCCCGGTTTTCCGAATGCCTGAAGCTGCTGCTGGAATTTGTGTCCACCCCCTACTTTACCCGGGAAAGCGTGGACAAGGAGCGGGGCATCATCGATCAGGAAATCGGCATGAATGAGGACAACCCGGACAGCGTGGTCTTTGAAATGCTGGCGGGGGCCATGTATGAAAAGCACCCCATCCGGGTGCCGATTCTGGGCACCTGTGAAACCATTCGGGAAATTACCCCGGAAAACCTCTACCTCTGCCACCGGGCCTTCTACGCTCCGGGGAACATGATGCTCTGTGTGCTGGGGGATGTGGACCCGGAGGAGGTTACATCCATTGCCCGTCAGGTGCTGGGGGACCAGCCCGGAAAAACCTGCGAAAAGCTTAAGGCTTGGGAAGAACCCATGACTCCTGTCAGACCCTTTGTCCGCCGGGAGATGGAGGTGGCCATGCCCACCTTTACCCTGGCCTTCAAGTGCGACAGCCCCGGTGTTGGGGAGGAGGCCATCCGGCAGGAAATGGTGGCGGACCTGGCGGCGGAAGCGCTGCTGGGAGAATCCTCGGACCTGTACCTGAAGCTCTACGAGCAGGGCCTTATTGACGGCTCCTTCGGCGGCGGCTTTGAAACCGTGGACGGCTGCGCCCTGTTCACCTGCGGCGGCGACAGCAAGGATCCCCGGGCCGTGATGGAGGCGGTTCTTGCCAGGGCGACGGAAATGAAGGGCACCGGCATCCGGGAGGAGGACTTCCGGCGGATGAAGCGCAGCGCCCTGGGCCGCAGGATCAAGAGACTGGACAGCTTCGATGCCACCTGCTTCCGGCTGTGCGCCTACCGGTTCAGCGGCTTTGATTACTTCCGGTTCCCGGAGGCCTACAAGCGCATCGAAAAAGAAGATGTGGAGGCTTTTCTGGCACGGGCCGTTGTTCCCGACCGGGCCTGTCTCTGCGTCATTGATCCCATCTCCAAGGAGGAAACCAAATGAATCCCAATCCCGCGAACTATTCCGCCATCTCTTTTCCCCTGCTGGGAATTGAGGTGGATCCCATCCGTGCCCTGTCCCTGGGCCCTCTGACCATCCACCTGTACGGCGCGGTGATCGCCCTGGGCCTGCTGCTGGCAGGCATCTACTGCTGCCGCAGAAGCAAGCGGGCAGGGCTCACCGAGGACGACATTCTGGACGGCATCCTCTGGATCACCCCCTTCTCGGTTGCCTGTGCCCGGGCCTACTACTGCGCCTTCAGTTGGAGCGAGTACGCATCCAACCCCATCTCCGTGCTCTACATCTGGAACGGTGGCCTGGCCATCTACGGCGCGGTGCTGGGCGCTTTCCTGGGCGTGGTGGTGTACTGCAAAATCAAAAAATGTTCCCTGCCCGCCCTGCTGGATCTGGTGGTGATGGGCTTTCTCATCGGTCAGATGGTGGGCCGCTGGGGCAACTTCTTCAACCGGGAAGCCTTCGGCGCGGCAACGGAGGCCTTTAGCCGCATGGGCCTGTACAATACCGTGACGGGGCAGTGGGAATACTACCACCCCACCTTCCTGTATGAGAGCCTGTGGAATCTGTGCGGCTTTTTGCTGCTGCACTTCCTGTACCCCAAGCGGGCCTATGACGGCCAGATCGCCCTGGGCTACGCCGCCTGGTACGGCCTGGGCCGGGCCATGATTGAGGGCTTGCGGGTGGACAGCCTCTACTGGGGCAATTTCCGGGTCAGCCAGCTTCTGGCAGGCTTCAGCTGCGTGGCTGCCGTGGCCGCCCTGACCGTTCTGCATTTTAAGCCCCATAACCGGGAGAACCTGGCGGAGCACCGGTACGCGGAAGCATTGGCCCGGAAGGCGGCGGAGGCGGAAAAAGAGGGCGGTTAAAAGCGCCGCCCCATTGACGTTCGCCCGGAACATGGTATACTATAAAAAAGGAGGGATGGATATGGACAAGGTTTATTCTCTTCCGCAGCTAAAGGACGCACTGTTTCCGCTTTTTTTGGACTATGATATTCGAAAGGCGGTTTTGTTTGGCTCCTATGGGAAAGGAACCGCAACGGGGAAAAGCGATGTGGACCTTCTGGTAGACAGCAGCCTTCGCGGCCTCCGTTTTATAGGGTTTCTGGATGAGGTGCAGAGGACCCTTGGGAAAGATGTGGATCTGTTTGATGTATCCCATATTCAGCCCGACTCCCCGATTGATCAGGAGATTCGGCGGACGGGAGTAACGATCTATGAGAAATGAAGTGATCATCCAGAAGCTTCTGGGATATACGGAAAAGATTCTGGAATACTGCCGGAATTTCACCTATTCGGATTTTTGCGAAAACACCATGGCGGTTGAAGCATGTGTGTTCAATCTTAGCCAAATGGGAGAGCTGGCGAATAAGGCGGACACTGCCTATACCGCCAGCCACCCGGAAATCCCCTGGCGGGACCTGTACGGCCTGCGGAATCGGATTGTACACGACTATGATGGGGTAAACCTGCGTCTCATCTGGGAAATCATTTCCGAGGATCTGGAGCCGTTGCGCCAAACATTGCAGAAAATGACATAGAGAGGGCGAAAAGGGTGCTTTCTATTGTACAATCTCAAATGCGGCAGGGAGCATAGAACAAACCGTTCACCATGCCGGCGATTCCCGCGAAGAAGTGCGCTGCTTCTTCGCAACGACACAACCTTTCTCGACTCTCTATATGGAAAAGCCTAGCTTGTTGCTGGGCTTTTCCGTTGACAATTCTCCTTCCCCGCGATATGATAATCTCAAAAAGGAGGAGTTGCCCATGAAACCTCTTGTTTTTCAGTCCGATTTCGGTCTGGTGGACGGGGCGGTCAGCGCCATGTACGGCGTTGCCTATTCCGTAAATCCGGACCTAAAAATGCACGATCTGACCCACGACATCACCCCCTACTCCATCTGGGAGGCCAGCTACCGGCTGATCCAGACCGTTTCCTACTGGCCGGATGACACGGTGTTTGTCTCCGTGGTGGATCCCGGCGTGGGCACCGACCGGAAGAGCGTGGTGGCAAGGACCCATTCCGGCAAATACATTGTCACCCCGGACAACGGTACCCTGACCCATGTGCTGCGGCTGGACGGCATTTCCGCGGTGCGGGAGATCGACGAGCAGACAAACCGCCTGCCCAACTCCGGCGAAAGCTACACCTTCTACGGCCGGGATGTTTACGCCTATACCGGCGCCCGGCTGGCGGCGGGGGTCATTTCCTTCGGGGAGGTGGGGCCGGAGCTGCCGGTGGAAGACCTGGTAAGACTGCCTGTGGTGGAGCCCTACCTGGAAGGCGCCGCGGTCTGCGGCACGGTGGATGTGCTGGATGTGCGCTTCGGCTCCCTCTGGACCAATATTCCCCGGGAGCTGTTTCTCAAAACCGGGGCAGAATACGGAGACCGGCTGAGCATCACCATTGAAAACGATACCCGTACCGTATACCGCAACATCATCCAGTTTGCCCGGAGCTTTGCGGATGTGTACATCGGGGAGGCCCTGGCTTATGTAAACAGCCTGGACTGCATGGCGGTGGCCATCAACCAGGGCTCCTTTGCCCGGGCCTACAACATCGGCACCGGCAACTCCTGGCGGATCCGGATGGAACCCTTTCGGATTTAGTACCTTTCAAAGGTTCTGAATACATCATTTCACGGAGGTTGAAACATGAAGAAATTTTCTGTAAAAACCATGGTCGCCATCGGCATCGGCGCCGCGCTGTTCTTTGTGCTGGGCCGGTATGTGGCAATCCCCAGCCCGGTGCCCAACACCACCATTTCGGTGCAGTACGGCCTGCTGGCCTTCATGGCTGTGGTCTACGGACCCATTGCCGGCGCCCTCATCGGTCTCATCGGCCATGCCCTGATTGACTTCAGCGCGGGCTGGGGCATCTGGTGGAGCTGGGTCATCGCTTCCGGCGTGTTCGGCCTGCTGATGGGCTTCGCCGCCAAGCTCCTCAAGATGGACGAGGCGGAAATGGGCAAGAAGGGCCTGGTCAAGTTCAACATCAGCCAGGTGGTCTGCCATCTGCTGTGCTGGTTTCTGGTGGCGCCCGTACTGGATGTGTACATGATGGGCGAGCCCTGGGATAAGCTGCTGGCCCAGGGCCTGGTAGCGGGCATTGCCAACGCGGTTACCACCGCCATCGTGGGCAGCCTGCTGTGCGTTGCCTACGCGGCCACCAAGACCAAGGCAGGCAGCCTGACCAAGGAGTAAACCGCTTTTGGTGCAGGACCCGGCCCTCCGGGTCCTGCAATCGCGCTTTTCCGGTGGGGCAAAGGATGGGCTATGAAAAAAGTCTCAGTCTGTCAAAACAGCCTCGCAGAGTTTGCTGCGTCAGCAGCAAATAAAATCTAGATCATTTTCTGCCGGGGCGCACCCCAGGGTGGCTTCTCTTGCCCCTTCGGGGCAATTCACCTCCTGTACCTGGCAGAAAATACAACTCAGGCTGCAAGTGCGGTGCGTCGCGCAGCGAATCTAATGGAACAATTGCCAGTGGCAATTGCTCCATAATGTATGGAATTTGTTCGCCTATGGCGAACAAATTATGCGCGCAGCAGACTGCAAAAAATGGCGGAAAAGCCCGAAGGGGTTTTTCGACAAGCTCTCCCGGGCTTTTCGGAGAGAAAAGCCCGGGATGGGTCAATCAAACCCTATCTCCTGTTTTTCCGCGTCCACTCTGGCGGGAAGGCCAAAGGGAAGAATGCACCTGGGCGTCGCGTGGCCGATGTTCAGGTTGGCCAAAATGGGTTTCTCCGGATCGTCCACCACCTCCGTAAGGATCCGGTGGTACTCCTGCTGAAATGCCTCATCCATGGGCTTTCCCACCAGGATGCCATTGACTGCGTCCAGCACACCGGCCTTTTTCAGGTGCCGCAAAGCCCGGCGGAATTTCTCCGGCGGCATTTTCTCCTCACTGGATTCCAGCAGAAGGATTTTGCCTTTCCAATCCTCCGCCCTGGGAAAAAGGTCATATTTGGCCGTAAGAAGCGGCATATCGGCATACCGTTCCCCATCGAAGAAATCATAAATGGTATCGATACAGCCACCGAGAATCTCTCCGCCAAAGCGGGCTCTTCCCTGCAGCAGCAGGAAGCCCCGGTTTGGATGGGCTTTTCGGGGAACCCCCAGCTGGTCCTCTCCCCACTGGGTCCGTTCCTCATACCACACATCGCTTGGCACCACTCGGGAGATGGTTCCGGTTTCCAAAAGCCGGCGCAGATACCCCTCGGAATAGGGGAGCATGGCATTGTCCAGCTCACAGACATCCGCCAGAAAGGACTGACCATAGAATGTGGGCAGTCCCAGCTTGTGGAGCATGAAATGATTTACGGTTGTATCGGAAAAGCCCAGAAAAATCTTTCGCGTCAAAGCCTTTTCCAGTTGGTTCTCTTCAAAAAGGAAGGGCAGCAGCCGGTAGGTATCGTCTCCGCCGATGGCGCAGAGAATCACATCAATCTCCGGGTCCCGGAATGCCTGCATAAGATCCTCTGCCCGCTTTTCCGGATGGGCTTTCAGGTATTCGATTCCCTTGCGTGCATTGGGCAGGAATTTCACCCGATAGCCCCAGCTTTCCAGCCGCCGCACCCCCAGCTTTACCTCATGGGCCGCAAAATCTTCTCCGATGGTGCCGCTGGACAGGCTCACAATGCCGATGGTTTTCATAGCTGTTCCTCCCCGGGGTAGCGCAGCCCCCAGGTTTTCCGCAGAGCATCCATAACCTCCATCACATGAATGGTTTCCTCCAGGGGCATGGAGACGCTCTCCTGCTTTCCGTCCTTCAGGCAGGCAGACGCCTCCAGAAATTCGTACTCGTATCCATTGATCTGGGCCGGCACCTCCCGGCTGTAGAGCAGGTGGTCATCCTTGTCGTACACGGCAATGGACTGGGGATTGTTGATATTCTCCACCACCAGATAGCCCTTGTCGCCGTGGATGATTCCCTTCCGGTCGGACCGGCAGAAAACGCTGTGATGGAGCACCGCCATGCGCCCATCCGGGTAGACACAGGTGAGCGATTCCGTGCCGTCCACACCGGTATCGGTAAGCTGAACGGTGGAATCCACTCTGGTAAAGCCGGAACCAAAGTGCATCATGGCAAAGTTCAGCCCGTAGATGCCAATGTCCAGCAAAGCACCGCCGCCCAACGCCGGATCATGGATCCGCTTTTTGTTGGGCATGGGATAGGATAGATTGGCACTCAGGGTCCAGGGCCTGCCGATGTCCTCCATGGCCCGGTTGATCATCTGTCTGGAGGGCATATACCGGGTCCAGATGGCTTCCGCCGCGTAGAGCCCCTTTTCCCTGGCCTTTTCCGCAACCAGCCGAGCCTGCACGGCATTTAAGGTAAAGGGTTTTTCACACAGGACGCTTTTCCCATGGTCCAGGCAGAGCATCATGTGCTCAAAGTGCAGCGCATGGGGTGTGGTGATATAGATCAGCTCCACCTCCGGATCCTCCACCAATTCCAGATAGCTGCCGTAGGCCCGCCGGAAACCGAATTCCCCGGCAAAGGCCCGGGCTCTTTCCAGATCTCTGGCA
>JAXEMQ010000181.1:0-5317 GCA_034099845.1 Faecousia sp. | reverse complement strand
GCCACCAGAGGCAGATCCTCCGGGGTCTCCATGGGCATGTCCTTCAGGGAGTGAACGGTGAAATCCACCTTTCCCTCCCGCAGGGCCAGGTCCAGCTCCTTCACAAACAGGCCCTTTCCGCCGATCTGGTCCAGGGTCCGGTCCAGAATCTTGTCGCCGGTGGTCTTCATGGTCACCAGTTCCAGCTCCGCCTGGGGATCAGCCGCCTGAACGGCATCCATCACCATCCGGCTCTGAATCACCGCAAGCCTGCTCTCCCGGCTGCCAAAACGAATTGTCATTTCAGTTCCTCCAATACCTTTCGGATCTCCCGGGCCGCCCGGGCGGTGCGGTGGTGGTCCTTACCTGTGGATACCACACCGGCCACCAGGTTCTCTCCCGTACAGACGGCGGGGAAATAGAAGGTACATTCCTGCTCACAGTCCGCCACGGAAACGGGGATGCCCAGGCTGCGGGCTTCCTCTCCCACCGCGTGGTTCACCGCCCGGTCGTCGGTGGCCGCGATGGCAATGGCCGCCCCTTCCAGATCCCCGGGCACATAGCGGCGGCGGATCCAGGTGATCCCGTCGGCACTGCATTTGAGTTCCGGCGCGATGACCACCGTTTCGCAGCCAAACAGCCGCAGGGCGGCAATGCGCCGGGAGGCAATGGTGCCGCCGCCCACCAGCACAACCTTCTGATCAGACAGATCCACAAACAGAGGAAACCGCAGATTTCCCCGGGCCATGGTCTGCCGCTTCTGCCACTGAAGGAACCGGTCCAGCTCCTCCCGGGCAATGGTCTCCATGGCGGCAAGCTCTTCCGGGGTTCCGGGCCCGCCTGTCCCCAGGCCATCTGTATCGTAAAGCTTTATTTTTCCGGCGCAGCCCGGGTCAATGTCTCTGGGAACCGCCAGATCCATGGCGACCCTGGGGGGATTTTTCAGGCTGTCCAGCTGTTCTTTTGTAAGGGTATAATGGGGGCTGGTGGTGGCAGACACCAGAGCGTCCGCCCCTTCCAGGGCCGCCAGCCGGTCCTCATAGGGCACCGTGCCGCAGCCGCCGGGCACCAGGGTTTCCCCATGGCGGTAGGTGCGCAGGGTTACACGGACCCGGGCCCCCGCCTGCTGCAAAATTTCCGCCGCCAGGCGGCCCATCTGGCCGTTGCCGATGACGAGAATGTTCTGATCCCGCAGAGTGCCCAGCTCCTGTTCCAGTATTTCCCTGCAGCGCTGGCCCATGGAGGGCACGCCCCGGCACAGGTGCACTTCCGTTTTGGCCCGCTTTCCGGCAGTCACCGCCCGGCGGAACAGCGCCGCCAGCATCCCGTCCGCCGCGGCCTGCTCCTGGGCCAGCTCCATGGCAATCCGGACCTGGGTGATGATCTGATCCTCCCCCAGAATCTGGGATTGGAGGCCGCAGGCCACCTGCATCAGGTGCTTTGCCGCGTCCTCCCCCACTCGGGTGGTAAAGTAGGGCTCCAAAAGCCCCCCGGGGGCTCCGGCGCCCCGGCACAGCAGCCGCCAGGGGCTCATCTCCGGATCGCCGCTGAGATAGACTTCCGTCCGGTTGCAGGTGGACAGCAGCACGGCGCCGGTTACCCCGGGCTGCTTTTTCAGCCAGCCCAGCAGATCCAGAACCTGCTGCCTGGAAAAGGCCAGCTTTTCCCGCAGCTCCACGCCGGCCCCGTGACAGTCCAGGCCGGACATCAGAAGGCTCATTTCCCCTCCTCCTTTACGATCACCAGCGAGAAATAGCCGGTGGTCTTGTCCAGCTCCCGGAAATCCGGGTATACGTGTTCATTCTCCATGCTGCAATTTTCCACCATGGAGGCATTGGAGAGCATATTCTTCTCCTCCAGCGTCTTTTTGAGGTCCAGAATGGCAGAGCCTGCCTTCATAAACACCTTGTTGGCAGGCACATCCAGAAGCTCCCTGGCGCTGTGAGAAGCGGGAATCACCAGCAGCGGCTCGCTGCCCTGGCACAGGGAGATATTGAGCCTCGCTGCAGCGGCGCAGAAGGAGGTGACACCGGGCACCACCTCCACCGCGTAGCCCCGGGCACGAACCTTCTCGTGAATGTACATATACGTAGAGTACACGGTGGCATCCCCCAGGGTGATAAAGGCCACCTGTTTGCCCTCCTCCAGATCGGCAATGATTCTCTGAGCCGCCGACTCATAGGCCTGCTCCAGCACTTCCTTATCCCGGGTCATGGGGGTGGAAACCAGCTCCGGTGTCTTTCCGTTCAGGTAATTGCGGATAATCGTCAGCGCGGTTTTGTCGGCCTTGCCCGTATCCGGGGCCAGAATCACATCCGCCTGTTCCAGCACCTTTGCCGCCTTGATGGTCAGCAGCTCCGGATCTCCCGGGCCCACACCCACACCCCAGAGCTTGCCCCGGGTATGCAGCGCTTCCACCGCGTCCGCGCAGTGCCGCACAAACAGATCCCGGATGGCCGGGCACTCGCCCATGCCCCGGAGAACACAGGTAACCCGATAGCCGGCCTTTTCCAGCTGGACCTTCCAGGAATCCTCGTCCCCCGCCATATCGTTCCGGGCATGGTCCCCGGCAACCAGCATCAGAGGCGCCAGGGTGACGGATTTGATCTCCGGCCGGGCGGCCAGACTTCTGATCACACGGTCCAGGGTGGGATAGCCCTCCACCGTGGCAACATAAACCGTATCCCGGAGGTCCTGCAAATTCTGCTCCAGCTGGCCGTAAGCGCTGTTGGCAAAATGGGCGGTGCCGTGACCCATGAGCACCAGGGCGTCCTCCTGCTGGGGCAGCCAGGAAAGCAGCGCCTTTGCCACCTGCTCATAGTCCTCCTGACTGTTCAGCAGGGGCTGGCCTACCTGGATTTTCATGGACAGCCGGTAGGGCTCCAGCATGGAAAGGAGCTTTTCGTACTCTTCGCCGTGCATCACATGGGTGGGCTGCACCGCCACATGGGTAAAGCCCTCCGCTTCCAGCTTTGCCATGGCCTGAGCGACGCTGTCAATCTGCAGATTGTCCCGGGCCAGCAGCTTGCGCATGATGATGGCGCTTGTAAATGCCCGGCGGACCTCCCAGCCGGGGTTGGCCTGGGCAATGGCCTCTTCGGTTGCCAGAATGGTTTTTTCCAGGGTGTCGTGATAGGAGGTCCCGAAGGATACAACCAGGATCGCTTTTTTCATTGTTTTCTTCCCTTTCCCGGTGCGGCAGGCCACAAAAAGAGCAGCCCATACAGGCTGCCCGATCACACAATTGAGGATCCAAAGACCGAGCACCGCAGCCTTGTTTCGTTACAACGCAAGCAGGTCTCCTGGCTCCAGATCATGGCTTGGCACGCCTTCTCGGGTTGCCCCAATGGCAATCAGCGCCGCGCTCCCTGTTACAGTGACGGGTTCGCTCCGGACTTTCACCGGATTCTCTATTATCCTCGGGGGAGGACTTGCGTTTTCCCCCTTTGCGCGGGCAAAGGGGCATCTTTTAATAGAATACCTTATTTTTATTTCTGTGTCAATATGGGGCTCAGCGGCCCTTCCAACCCTGGAGACAGAAGGGCAGCTCCATCCGGTTGGCTTCCAGAAGGGCCTGATCCCGCAGAATGGTTTCCGCTTCCCCGTCGGCAACGATGCGGCCGTGGTTCAGCAGAATCACCCGCTGGCAGGTGTCCAGAATCATGTCCAGATCGTGGGACGCGATGAGCTTGGTTTCCTTCCGGCTGTTGATGGTGGAAATCACCCTCCGGCGGTTCACCGGATCCAGGGCGGTGGAGGGTTCGTCCATGACAATCATCTCCGGCTCCATGGCCAGGATGGTGGCAATGGCCGCCATCCGCTTTTCACCGCCGGAAATCTTATGGTTGTGCCGGTGCTTCAGGTTTTCCAGCCCCAGCTCTCTCAAAACCCGATCCACCCGGGCATCGGCTTCTTCCCGGGAAAGGCCATAGTTCCGGGGCCCGAAAATCATATCCTCATATACCGTGGGCATGAACATCTGGTTGTCCGAATCCTGGAGCACAAAGCCAATCTTCTGCCGGATTGGAGGCAGATTCTGTTTGGTCACCGGCATCCCGTCCACCAGGATTTCCCCCTGGGCAGGCAGCAGACCCAGCATCAGCTTCATAATGGTGGATTTTCCCGCGCCATTGGCGCCGATGAGGCCCACCGTCTCCCCCTTGCGGATGTGAAAGCTCAGATTGTCAAGCACCGGTGTGCCCGGTTCATAGGAAAAGGAAACATTTCGAAATTCCAGCATATGTTCACCTCATAAACAGACTGCCCAGCAGTTCCGGCAGATTGGTGTTCCGGGCAGCCAGAAACAGGAGCACAGAGCCCAGGAAGAACAGCCAGTCCTTCCCCTTGGCCTTGGGCAGGCCCACATAGTAAAATTCCCCCCGGAAGCCCCGCAGCCGCATACTGCTGTAAAGCTCCTCCGCCCGGTCCATGCTCCGCAGCAGCAGCTGCCCCAAAAAGGAACCCCAGGCGGAAAAATGGATTCCCTTCTGCCCCGGCGCCCGCAGGGCGTAGCTCTCGGACATCACCGCCACCTCCCGGATCATGAGACCGATGTAGCGGTAGGTCAGCAGCAGCAGCGTGGTCAGCACCTGGGGCACATGGAGCCTTCCCAGCGCCGCGCAGATCCGGTCAATGGGGGTGGTGGCAATGAGCAGGAAAGAGGCCATGAGCGAAAAGATGCCCTTGAGCATCAGCGTCGCCATGGAAACCAGGCCCCCGGTGACGGGCACCGTCCCGATATACAACAAAATCCTCCGGTCCAGAAAGGGATTTACAATGCCCACGGCGCACACCAGCGGCAGCACCAGACGCAGCTTATAAAAGCAGGTGGAAACCGGAATCTCCGCGATCTGGTAGAGGATCACGGGGTACAGCACCAGAACCATCAGTCCCGACAGGTCATACTTGGGAAAGGACACCACGGTAAAAATATACAGAACGGTGACGGCCAGCTTCGCCAGGGGGTGCAGCCCATGGATGGGGGAAGTGCCCTTTGCCAGCTCATCCATTTCCCAGAGCTCCGTCTGGGCCTTTGTCAGCTTGTTCATAGAAAATCCTCAACAGACGAAATTGGAGGTACCGCCGGGGTACCTCCAATAGAATAACACATTTTTCAGGCTTTTGCAGCAGTTTTTTTCTTACGGAAGAAGCCCCCCGCGCAGCACACCAGCACCGCGGCTGCCGCCACCATCACAGAGCCCAGCAGACCGGAGACGGTGGTGCCGGCAGCGCTGTCGCTGTTCATAAACCCGTAGTCCGGCAGGAAGGCGGTTTTCTCCTGGATGGCACCGGCCACATCGGCAGCGCCGCTGGAAACGCCGTAGCTTTCTTCATCCAG
>JAXEMQ010000160.1:0-4675 GCA_034099845.1 Faecousia sp. | reverse complement strand
AGGTCCGCATGACAGGACAGAATGTCCAGATATTTGGTGTCCACCCCGGCGGCAGCCAGCTGATTGACGGCGTAGAGGGTGTCCGGGCAGAGATGACTGCCGAGAACGGTGATTTTCATAGAGATACACTCCTTTGTTTTTTCTGTATGATACTGCTTTTCCCTGATTGATCAATCAAAAAAGCGCTCCGGCTGCCCGGAGCGCTTTTTTCAGCTCATATCCACCAGTGCCAGTTTCACGGTGCTGTAGTCGATCTTCGCCTCCGCCTTTGCCAGCGCCTGGTCCACAAAGTCTGCCGCCTTCTGGGACAGCATATCGGACTTTGCCTGTTCCTGCCAGACGGTGTTGGCGCCCACAAAGTACATCACATGGTAACCGTAATTGGTCTTTACAATGCCGGTATCGCCGGGCTTTCTGGCGCTGTCAAAGCACCAGGCGTCAAAGCTCTCCACCATCTGTCCCTGGCTGACTCCCTCATAGAGACCCCCGTTGGTATTGGAGCCGGGATCGGTGGAGTGCTCATTCGCCAAAGCGGCAAAGCTGTCCTCTTTCCCGTCACCCTTCAGGAAGGTATCCAGCAGCTCCTGGGCCTTCTTTTCGGCGGCGATCCAGGCTTCCTCCGGATAGGTGCCGTCTTCCTGGGTTTCCCCTTCCGGGGTAATCAGGATGTGGCGCACATCCACGGTAACGGTATCCCTGGTCAGGCCCTTCTGCGCATACTCCGCTTCATGGGCATTGAAGAACGCGGCGATTTCCCCATCGGTGGGCGCAAAGCTGGCGGCCACTTCGTTGTAATAGCGGCTGGAAAGGTAGTAGAGCTTCCAGTAATCCACATAGTCCTGCATGGTCACCGCGCTGCCGAAGTTGACCTGCAGCATATGCAGGGCATCGTCAAAGCCGTTTTCGGAAGCGGTCTGCTCCAGCCCCGCCTCCAGCTCCTCCAGCTCCTGCTCCACTTCCGCCGGCAGCCGGAAGCCGTCTTCCTCCGCGGCCTGGGCAACGGCCTCATAAACCTCCCAGCTGTTCAGCGCCTGGTCCAGGAAATACTGCTGCCAGGTAAGGCCCTCTGCCATGCCGCAGACCTGGGTATCCATGCTTTGGGTGTGATCCAGACCCAGATAGGGAGCATAGCTGCCATACTGGGCGTAAAAATTCTGCACCGTCAGCCAGTAGTGGACCTGGAGCTGACCGTTGGTCAGCTGATGGCTGCCGGAGGTGGCCACCACCTGGTCTCTGTCCGCAATGGCCTGCTCATCGCTTACGGTGTAGGTGCCCTTGCAGGTGACATCATCGGGGTTTCCGTCGGCAGGGATGGTGGCAGGCTGGGTTTCCTCCTGCGCCTGGGAGGTCTCCCCGGCGGGCAGGGTTTCCGCAGGCGCGTCCTGCTTTTTGCCGTTCATCACCAGCACCGCCAGAATGGCTGCCAGCAGCACCACAGCTGCCACAGCCAGAGCAACGGCAGAGGCGCCGGTGATGCCCTTTTTCTTCTCAACGCAGACCGTTTTTTCTTCGGCAGCCGGAATTTCTTCCTGGACAGGCTCCTGGGACGCAGCTGCTTCTTCCGCGGCTGCTTCCCCGGCAGGAAGGGTTTCCTCCGGGACAGCCGTTTCCTCCGGCGCCCATTCCCTGCCGCAGCCGGGGCAGACAGACTGCCCGTCCTCCAGCTCGCTTCCGCAATACTTACAATTCTTCATGGTATCCTCTTTCTTCTCAGCAGATCTGAGAAATACGATAATCCTGCCAAGTTTACCACGTTTGATACCGGAATGCAAGCAGAATGTTTACAATTCAAAATTGTGCTCCCCACTTCCATGCATTTCTTCCTTGAAAAAGTCCCCCTGTCATGGTATGATATAGGGTGAAAAAGAATCGGCCCCTCCGGAAAATACTCCGGTCCGGCCATAAACAAGGGAGTACCCATGAATACCAAAACAACCGTCATTTCTCAGGAACAATTGGATTCCCAGTTCGCCTATTGCGATAAAATCGCCGCCTGGTGGCAGTCCCAGGGGCGCACCCCCACCGCCTATGTGGAAACCTACGGCTGCCAGCAGAACGAGGCCGACTCCGAAAAGCTGAGAGGCTATCTGGTCCAGAGCGGCTACACCATCTGCCAGGGCCCCGAGGGCGCCGACGTGGTGGTGATGAACACCTGCTCCATCCGGGAGCACGCCGAGCAGCGGGTTTTCGGCAACCTGGGGGCTCTGACCCACACCAAGCGCCGCCACCCGGAGCAGAAAATCTTTCTGTGCGGCTGCATGGCCGGAGAAACCAAGGTCTCCGACCGGATCAAAAAGAGCTTTCCCTATGTGGACGGCGTATTCTCCACCCACCACCTGTGGCAGGTCCCGGAGATCCTCTATGCGGTGCTGACCCGGAACAAGCGCCAGTTCTATATTGAAGACGAGGCAGGCAATATTGCCGAGGGCATTCCCCAGGTCCGGGATTCCTCCTTGAAGGCCTGGGTGTCCATTATGTACGGCTGCAACAATTTCTGCACCTACTGCATCGTGCCCTATGTCCGGGGGCGGGAGCGGAGCCGCAAAAGTGAAAGCATTCTGGCAGAATGCAAGGCCCTCATTGCCCAGGGCTGCAAGGAAATCACCCTTTTGGGCCAGAACGTCAACTCCTACGGCAAGGATCTGGACTGCGGCATGGATTTTGCGGATCTTCTTGCTCAGATTGCCCAGCTTCCCGGCGATTTCCTGGTCCGGTTTATGACCAGCCATCCCAGAGACGCCTCCCAAAAGCTCTTTGACACCATGGCTGCCTACCCCAAGATCGCCAAGCAGCTCCACCTGCCCTTCCAGTCCGGCTCCTCCCGGGTTCTGAAGGCCATGAACCGGCACTACGACCGGGAAACCTACCTGGAAAAAGTGCGCTACGCCAAATCCGTCATGCCAGATTTGGTTCTGACCAGCGACGTGATCGTGGGCTTCCCCGGTGAGACGGAGGAGGAGTTTGAGGAAACCCTGTCTCTCATTGAGCAGGTCCGCTATGACAGCCTGTTCACCTTTATCTTCTCCCCCCGCACCGGCACCCCGGCCGCCAAAATGGAGGATCCCACCCCCAAGGAGGAGAAGAACCGCCGGTTCGACAAGCTGTGCGCCGCCCAGAACGCCATTTCCGAGGAGATCCACAACAGCTACATTGGAAAAACCCTCCGCTGTCTGGTGGACGGGAAGGACAAGGATCTGCTCACCGCCCGGACCGAGGGCGGCCGTCTGGTGCGCTTTGCGGGCAGCGAGGTCCTCATCGGCACCTACCAAAACATTGTGATCACCGGGGCTACCACCTGGAGCCTTACCGGCGAAAGGGCCATTGACCGGTTTGTCCGGGAGTCCGGTCTGGACATTCCGGAATACGATGCCTATGCTTACGGCTATCCCGAGCAGGCGGACGAAATCCTGGAGGCCCTTCTCCGGGGGGACAAACGGGCTACTACCAGCCTGCGCTGCCTGTATGAGCTGGAGAAGGAACCGCTGCCCCAGGTGGGCCAGTATTCCGTCATCCTGGACAGCCAGGAACGCCCCCGCTGCATCACCCGGATTACAAAGGTTGAAACAGCCATCTTCCGGGAGATTTCCGAAGAATACGCCTTTCTGGAGGGCGAAGGGGACAAGTCTCTCCAATACTGGAAGAATGCCCATCGGGAGGTCTTCACCCGGGAATGCCGGGAGGACGCGGGCATCCGGTTCCATGAGGATATGGAATGTGTTTGCGAGCATTTTGAGGTCGTATACCAAAAATAAAGGAAAAGGAACCGATTTATGGCAAAAGCTCCATGTGAACTGACGCCCATGCAGCGCCAGTATCAGGAAATGAAAGCGCGCAATCAGGACTGCATTCTCTTCTTCCGCCTGGGAGATTTCTATGAAATGTTCAACGAGGACGCCATTCTGGCGGGAAAAGAGCTGGACCTGACCCTTACCACCCGGGATCGGGGCCGCCCCAAGGAGGAGCAGACCCCCATGTGCGGCGTGCCCTATCACAGTGTGGACTCCTATATTGCCCGGCTGGTGCAAAAGGGCTATAAGGTGGCCGTCTGCGAACAGATGGAGGACCCCGCCACCGCCAAGGGTCTGGTGGAGCGGGACATCACCCGCATCATCACCCCGGGCACCGTCACCGAAAGCTGTATGCTGGAGGAAAGCCGGAACAACTATATGGCAGCGGTTTATGCCCAGGGCGGCGTGTACGGTCTGGCCTTCTGCGATGTGTCCACCGGTGCCTTCTTCTCCACCACCTGCACGGACCCCCGGAGCGTCTGCTCCGAGCTGGGCCGCTTCTCCCCCAGCGAGGTTCTGCGCTTCGGCCAGGGCGCCCAGGAGGAGAGCATCTCCGATACCCTGTTCCGGCGGCTGAACTGCTGCGTGGACGAGGGACGGGCAGAGGATTTTGATCCGGCCGCCTCCGCCGCCCTGCTGGAGCGGCACTTCGGGGCCTCTCCGGAAAGCATGGGCATGGGCTCCTTCCCTGCCGCCGTCACCGCCAGCGGGGCTCTGCTGAAAACCCTGCTGACCCTGCAAAAAAACGACCTGGCCCATATCCGACAGCTGCAGTACTACACCACCGGCCGGTTTATGGAGCTGGATCTGGATGCCCGGCGGAATCTGGAGCTGACGGAAACCATGCGCTCCAAGGAGAAAAAGGGCACCCTTCTGTGGGTGCTGGA
>JAXEMQ010000152.1:0-7687 GCA_034099845.1 Faecousia sp. | reverse complement strand
GAAAATGTCAACGGAGGATCCCTTGCCTGGAATCCTCCGTTTTTCGCAGGCTGTTATTTTACAGCCCCTCATTTTTATGAATTGAGCTGTTCCGTTCCGTCAAAAAGATTGTCTCTTGTGATGTTTTTCAGCCAGATTCCGGATTTATACCGCTTGATAACCCAGGGCCATTTGACAAACTCATCGGTGCACAGCAGGAAATACACTGCCATCACCGGCAGCTTGAATACAAAGGCAGCCAGAAATCCCAGAGGCACCGCATAGCACCACATATCTATGGTATCGCAGATCATTCCGAATTTGGTGTCACCGCCTGCCCGGAATACGCCGGCAATCAGGGCCGTATTGACTGCCGCGCCGGTAATGTAATAGGAGTTGATGAAAAGCATTCCTTTCAGGTATCCCAGCGCCTGGGCCGTGAGTTTCGCTTCCGACATGGACAAAATCAGCGGAATCAGGCACAGAATCACCACGCCGCCCAAAAGGCTTGCACATACGGTGAGCCGCAGCATTTTTGAGGCATAAACCTTGGCTTTGGGCAGATTCCCCTCCCCCATCACATTGCCCAGCAGAATCGTTCCCGCGGAAGCTGCCGCATAGCAGAACACGGTGCTGAGATTGCGCACCACAATCACAATGGCATTGGCCGCCACCGCATCGCTTCCCATATGGCCCAGAATAACGGAGTACATGGAAAAGGCCACGCCCCAGATAATGTCATTTGCCAGAGCCGGGAGCGCCAAATGCCGAAAATCCTGGCTCAATGCTTTGTTTCGAACCAGCAAATACCTGGGGTTCAGTTTTACCTGGGCTTTTATGGAAATCAGCAGACAGCCCACCGGACCGCCGAGGGCAGAGATAGCCGTTGCCATGGCCACACCGCGAATGCCCAGCTTCGGCGCGCCGAACAATCCGAAAATAAACACCGCGTTCAGCAGAATATTCAGCCCAAAGCCTACGGCATTAAGCACCATGCAAATGGTGGCCCGGCCCATACTCCGCAGCACGGCCGTGTAGATTTCCGTGATCCCCCAGCAGATATAGGCAAGGCTCACGATCCGCAGATACTGACAGCCCAGCTCGATAAGCTCCCCATCGTTGGTAAACAGCAGCATCATCCATCGTGGAATCAGCAAAGCAGCGCCTCCGAAAACCAGGGAAAATACCAATCCCAGCCGCAGGGCAATGCCCTCCACAGCACGGATCGCCCGCAGATCGCCTTTGCCGTAATACTGGGCCGTCAGCATGGTCACACCCGTACCCAGGCCGAAGTTGATACTGAACAGAACACCTGCATAGTTGGAAGCCAGTGACACCGCGGAAATGGCAGATTGGCCCACAAAGCCCAGCATCAGCACGTCCGCAGAGCTTACCGCCGCATTGAGCATATTCTGAATGACAATGGGGATCAGGAGTTTGAATATCTGACGATAAAATTCCGGATACGCTTTCCTCTCCATGGAATTCTCCTCTCTTTCTTTTAAATAACACCCGTTCTCTGATTATAGGGGCCCTTCCGCAGGCTGTCAAGTGCACCGGAAAAGAATGCACAAATACCTTAAAAAGCCTCCCGGTGAGATCATCCGGGAGGCAAGTATTTGAGTGCCCTATTATAGCAGGTCCTTAACGAGAGACAGCGCCTCTTCGTCAGCCACCAAAGTAAAATCGGGATGCAGCTGCAGAATGGAACCGGGTGCCTGGGGTTTAATGGGGCCAAAGAAGCAGTCTTTCACAGCCTGGGCCTTGCCCTTGCCATTGGCAACCAGGAGAACCCGTTTTGCCTTCATAATCCCGCCGATGCCCATGGTATAGGCATACTTGGGCACATCGTCCCGGGTGGCAAAGAAGCGGGCGTTGGCATCAATGGTCGCCTTGGTCAGCTCTACCTTGTTGGTGTTCTTTACAAAGGCATCGGCAGGCTCATTAAAGCCGATATGGCCGTTGGGGCCCAGACCCAGCAGCTGCAGATCAGCTCCGCCGAAGCCGTCAATCACCGCATCGTAGCGGGCGCACTCCCCTTCCGCATCGGGATTCATACCGTCGGGAATGTTGCAGTTTGCCTGATCGATATTCACATGGTCAAACAGATTGGTGCGCATAAAGTATGCATAGCTCTGATCGTGATCCTTGGTCAGGCCCACATACTCATCCAGGTTTACGGTACGAACCTTGGAGAAATCCAGGTCACCGCTCTCATACATGGCAATCAGTTCCTTATAGGTGCCCACAGGGCTGCTGCCGGTGGCCAGACCCAGCACGCAATCGGGTTTCAGCTGAATCTGTGCGGCGATGATGTTTGCAGCCTTCCGGCTGACATCGGCATAGTCTTTTGCGCAAATCAGTCTCATAATGTTCCCTTTCTTTCAGTTGTGTTTTTATTTAAATGCTTTCTTTCCCGTATTATAACACCTTTGCTTCCGGATGTACAGTTCTTTCCTGACAATATCTTTACCAATTTTACGATTTACTGGCCCTATTTTTCATTTTCATTCTGATACTTTTTTTGTGGCCAGTTGCTGTTATAATGGCATCATCAATTTCCGGGAGGAATGAATTATGAAAAAGCAAGCCATCACCACAAAGCATCTGGTCCTCACCGCACTGCTGGCTGCTCTGACCGTTGCCGGTTCCGCTCTGCGGGTCACCCTGCCCATCGATATTGGCGGAAACACCTCGTTCCATCTGGGCAACATCATGTGCGCCCTCAGCGGCCTTTTGCTTGGCCCTTGGCTGGGCGGTCTGGCCTCCGGCCTCGGCTCCGCCATCTACGATATGACCAATCCCCTGTACATCAGCGAATGCTGGATCACCTTCCTGACCAAGGGTGCCTACGGCCTGGTGGTGGGTCTGATGGTTCTGAAGGCCAAAAACAACTGGGGCTACGGCAAGGCCATCTTGGCAACCGCCGCCGGTGCCGTAACCTACGCCATTCTCTACCTTTCCAAGAGCTACTTCTATAACAGCCTTCTCCTGAAGGGCCTGACCCCTGCCGCCGCAATGACCGCCATCATCGCCAAGCTCCCCGCCACTGTCTTCAACGCTGTTGTGGCTCTGATCTTTGCCCCCATCCTGGGTGTGGCCATCCGCAAAGCGCTGGAGCGGAACCATCTGTCCCTGTAAACAGTCCGAAAGGCTCCGGACATATTCCGGAATCACCAAAGCACCATCGCATTACAGGGCACCATCCCCGGTGCCCTGTTTATGATCACACACCGGCCGCACAGAAAAAAGCCGCCTCTCACACTGGAGAAGCGGCTTCGTTTTTTGGGTATCAGCCTTCAAAATCCTCTTCGCTGGCGACAGGGGCATTGTCTTCCACAGCGGGGACTTCCTCTGCGGCGGGAGCCTCCTCTGCAGGGGCCTCCTCCACAGGGGCCTCCTCAACGGGAGTCTCCGTTTCAGGAGCCTCTTCGACGGGGGCTTCCTCTTCTTCCATGCCCTCGTCCCAGGGGCAGCAGCCAATGACACGCTTTGCCCAGGCAACAATCTTATCCCCATACGCGGCGATTACATAGATGGCACCGGCAACAGCAGCCAGAACGGCCAGAACTTTTACAATGGCGTTAAGCGTTTTCATGGTGATTCCTCCAATATCATAATCGGGCAGCTCCGGGTTTTTCCCAGAGGCTATCTCTTCCGAACTGAGTATAGTATAGCGGTTCGCTGTCAAAAAAGCAAGGGTGGAATGTGAAGGATGTGTAAATATCCCCAATTTATTCGCAAATTCCGCTTTTATGATACCATCCGGAGCAGTGCCACAAGCATGGCAACACATTTTTCCATATCCTCAACCGGGATATACTCAAACCGGCCATGATAGTTTTCTCCCCCGGTGCACAGATTGGGGCATAGCAAGCCTTCGTAGGAAAGCCGCGCACCGTCAGTGCCGCCCCGGACAGGAACGGTCCTGGGCTCCATGCCCACAGCAGCCATAGCCCGTTTTGCCCGGTCCACGATCTCCATATGGGGCTCAATCTTTTCCCGCATATTGTAGTAGGAGTCCTTCAATTCCAGTTCAACCGTACCGTCGCCATACTTTCGGTTCAGGTATTCAGCGGTTGCGGTCATAAGCTGCTTTTTCTCCTCAAAAAGGATTTTGTCATGGTCCCGGACAATGTAGCGCAGCACACTCTCTTCCACCTCGCCTTTCATATCGGTCAGGTGAATAAAGCCCTCATAGTTTTCGGTATGCTCCGGTTTCTGGGCCTGGGGAAGCAGACTCTGGAACTCCATAGCGATATACTGGGAGTTGACCATCTTATTCTTGGCAGAACCCGGATGAATATTCAGTCCGTGGACCGTCACTTTTGCGGAAGCCGCATTAAAATTCTCGTATTCCAGCTCGCCTATCGTACCGCCGTCGGCAGTGTAGGCATAGTCGGCGCCAAAATGCGCCACATCAAACCGATCCGCCCCCCGGCCGATCTCTTCATCCGGGGTAAAGCCGATTTTCAGGGTCGCATGAACGCCGCCCTCGGTCAAAAGCGTCTGAGCAGCAGTCAGAATTTCCGCAATACCCGCCTTATCGTCAGCCCCCAGCAGGGTGGTTCCGTCGGTTACAATCAGGTGTTTTCCCCTATTGCGTTTTAGGGATTCGTATTCCGATTCCCGCAGAAAGATCCCCTTTTCTGCGTTCAGAAGAATATCTCCACCCTCATAGGAAATCACCTTAGCCTGAATGTTTGCGCCGCTGGCATCCGGCGCCGTGTCCATGTGGGCAATCAGGCCAATTATCGGCAGGTTCTTGTCACCGGGAACCGTGCCGTAAACATAGCCGTTTTCATCCATATGCGCGTCTGCAATACCCATGGAAAGCATCTCTTCTGCCAAAGCCTGACCCAAAACCCTTTGTTTGGACGTAGAGGGGCAGGTTTCCGAGAACTCGTCGGAGGTTGTATCGAAGCCCACATAGCGCAGAAAGCGTTCCTGAACTGTTTCCATTGTTTTCCTTCCTTCCACCAAAGAGGGCCGCCGCAGCACGCGGCGGCCCTCTGGCTTATAATCAATTATTTCGCAGCGTTGACCAGCTCAGCGGTGTCCTGAGCGATCATCAGCTCTTCGTTGGTGGGCACAACCCAAACCTGGACCTTGGAGTCGGGAGTGGAAATCACCATCTCCTTGCCGCGGGACTTGTTCAGTTCGGGATCCAGCTTGACACCCATGAAGCCCAGGTAGTCGCAGACCATCTGACGGACAACACAGTCGTTTTCGCCGACACCGGCGGTAAAGGTCAGCACGTCGATGCCATTCAGAGCGGCAGCATAGGCGCCAACGTACTTGGCAACCTCGTAAGCAAACTTGTCCAGAGCCAGCTGACAGTCCGCATTGCCGGCCTCAGCGCCATCGTTCAGGTCACGGAAGTCAGAGGAAACACCGGACATAGCCAGCATACCGGACTTCTTGTTCAGCATGGTCAGGCAGTCGTCCACGCTCATGTTGTACTTGTTGCAGATAAACTGCACAACACAGGCATCAATATCGCCGGAACGGGTGCCCATAGGAACACCGGCCAGAGGAGAGAGACCCATGGAGGTATCCATGCACTTGCCGTCCTTGATGGCAGAGAGAGAGGAACCGTTGCCCAGATGGCAGTTGACCATCTTGAATTCCTTCTTGCCTACCAGCTCGGCGGTACGGCGGGCAACATACTTGTGAGAAGTGCCGTGGAAGCCGTAGCGGCGAATATCGTCATTCTTGAAGTACTCGGTAGGAATGGCGTAACGGTAGGCCTTGGGGGGCATGGTCATGTGGAAAGCGGTGTCAAACACGGCAACCTGGGGGGTGCTGGGCATAACCGCCTGGCAGGCACGGATGCCCATCAGGTTTGCGGGGTTATGCAGAGGGCCCAGGGGGATGCACTTTTCAATGGCCTTGATGACCTCATCGTTGATGATGCAGGAGTCGGAGAACTCCATGCCGCCGTGGAGCACGCGGTGACCAACGGCATCGATCTCGTCAACAGACTTGATCACACCATCAACAGGATCGACCAGGATCTCCAGAACAGCCTGAATCGCCTCGGAATGGCTGGGCATGGGAATGTCCTTTACAACCTTCTTGTCCCCCACCTTATGGGTCAGGCGGCCATCGATATAAATACGCTCACACAGGCCCTTGGCGGAAACATCGCCGGTTTCGGGATTCATCAGCTGGTACTTCAGGGAAGAACTGCCAGCATTGATAATCAAAACGTTCATTGGAATCTCCTCCTAAAAATAATGTTTTCATTTTCAGAGAACTGTGGTATGATAACGATGATATTATATTTCATCTTTCCCGTTTTCTCAACCCCTAACAGGAAAATTTTTTCAAAAAGGAGCAGAAACTTTGGCTACCATTGGAATAATCTGCGAATACAACCCCTTTCACCTGGGCCATACAAGCCAAATCGACCGCATCCGGGAACAGTTTGGCGCAGACTGTTCCATAGTGTGTCTGATGAGCGGAAACTATGTGCAAAGGGGGGAACCGGCCGTATTTGATCGAATGCTCCGGGCAAAAGCCGCCCTTCTCACCGGCGCAAACCTGGTTCTGGAAATGCCGGTTACCGCCAGCCTTTCCTCCGCGGAAGGGTTTGCCCAAAAGGGTGTAGGCATTCTCTCTCCCATTTGCGATTACCTTTGCTTCGGTACCGAATCGGCGGATGCGGAAGCAATTGTTTCCACGGCGCAAGCGCTTTTGGATCCCCGTTTTCCCTCTGCGTTAAAGGACGCGTTAAAAACCGGCATCAGCTTCCCTGCCGCAAGAGTCCAGGCTCTGACCGCCATGGGATCATCCGGTTATCTTCTGAGTCGTCCAAACGATATTCTGGCCGTAGAATATACCAAAGCCATATTACAGCAGAACAGCACAATGAAAATTTACCCGATCCGGCGCCCGGGGGATTATCATGCGCAAGCCCCGGACCCGGAAAATCCCTCTGCTACGGCCATACGAAAATGCATAGCGGCTGGAGCGGACTATACCTGCTACGTTCCGGCAGCAGCACGCAACTGTTTTCAAAACGCACCTGTTCATACCCTCGAGGCAGGAGAAAAAGCCATGCTCTACCGGCTGCGCACCATGGAAGAGGAAGAATTTGAATCGCTCCCCTATGGATCCGAGGGTCTGTGGCGCAGGTTGATGCACGCCTGCCGGGAAGAAGGAGGGCTGGAAGAGATTCTCACGGCAGCAAAAACCAAGCGGTATACCCGCTCCCGCCTAAACCGAATGGTCATGTGTGCCTTCCTGAAGATTGATCAAACATCGCTGAACGCCCCTGCGCCTTACTGCCGCATCCTTGCCTTTGATGCCAGAGGACAAAAGGTATTAAACAGCATTAAAATCTCCTCCACACTGCGTCCTCTGGGCTGGCATGAGGATTCGGATTACGGAGTTCTGGAGAACCGCTGCAATTCTCTTTATGGTCTTTTCTGCCGGGATGTTATTCCAAAGGCCAATCAGGCGAATAAACAGCGGGTCATGCATTGTCCCATAACGGAAAACAGTTCTCAATGAAATCGCTTTACAACGAAAGGAAAAACCTCCTACGAACGTAGGAGGTTTCTGTGTTGGCATTACCTATCTTCCCGGCAAGTCACCCTGCAAGTATTGTCGGCGCGAACGAGCTTAACTTCTGTGTTCGGGATGGGAACAGGTGGACCCTCGCCGCAATCAATACCAACTTCGTCGTGGCTCATCGCCACTT
>JAXEMQ010000142.1:0-13375 GCA_034099845.1 Faecousia sp. | reverse complement strand
CGCCACGGTGAAAGAGGATATCATAAAAAATCCTATTTTGCTGGTCAAAATTCCGGATAAGCGGCAGTTTCCCCAGAAGGAAATTCGATTCTTCAATCGGGAGGAATGCCTGCGTATCATTGAGGAGGCTGGCAGAACCTACAGTAACGGAAAACCCGTCTATGTGTACGGGGATGCCTATATCCTGATGCTGAATACCGGAATCCGGATGGGTGAAGCCATCGGTTTGGAAAAGCAGGACTGGGATAAGGAAAAGAAAACGCTGCATATCCGTAGAAATGTGCAGTCGGTTTTGAAACGGGATGCAGATGGTGAACGTGCAGGAGGGAAGGAGCTTGTCTACAACAGCACGAAAACCTATTCCAGTGACAGAGTACTTCCCTTGAACAAGAGGGCGACAGAGGCGCTGGAGAGGCTTTGCGCAAAGTATCCCAATAGTCCCTATATCATTTGTGATAGCAAGCAGAATCTTGTCCCGCCGGAAAGATTGGAAAGAACCTTCTACTATATGCTCAAAAACATCGGTATTGAAAAGACGGGGGTGCATTCCCTGCGGCATACATTCGCCAGCACCCTGTTCGCGAAGAAAGTGGACATCAAAACCATTTCCAAGCTGCTGGGTCACGCCAATATCCAGATTACGCTGGATACCTACATCCACCTGTTTGAAAATATCGACCACAATGCCGTTGCGCAACTCGATGATGAGTTCTAAGGAGGGTTTTCTATGAAGATTCAGTACAGTCGCGTCGGAGACTACTACATTCCAGACCTGACGCTGCCGGAAGAAACCCGCCCCATCGGCAAGTGGGGACGAATGCACCGGGAGTATCTGAAAGAGCACAAGCCGATTCAGTACAATTGCCTACTTTTGTCCGGCAAGCTGTGGACATACCTCGCTGATCTGAATGAGCAGGCGCAGGACAGGCTGGAACGAATCATTGATCAGATGAAAACGGCCGAGGGAGTGACAGAAGAATTGAAAGCTGCTGATCCGATGGCTTGGGTTGGTGCCATGAATAACATCCGTGCCAGTGCCGAGGAGATTATCCGGGAGGAGCTGATCTTTGTATGAACATGGGTAACTATTCAGTAGCCCGTCAACGTGGAGGGAGATTTGGTCAAAATGTAGATTTTTTACAGCCTAATCGGATGTCTCATTTTGGAGCTGTGGATAACTTTTCCCATCAGTCATTGAAAGAAAAGGACTTACCTCCACTGAGCCACCAAAGTCAGCGCATTGCCAGCCAGTGCAGCCCTTACTGCTTCAAAATAGGACATTCCGTGTTTTCTGGCTGTGCTGACAAAACTCATGATCTGCATATAATCCTGCGCACCTTTTTCTGTTCGGAAGCAGCCGGAAACCTTTTGCTTTACTTTGCTGAAACGGATGGTTCACTCTGCTTCATTATTGGTGAAGGGCACTGTCCAATCGGCTGCAAAGCGCAGAATGTCCCCCTTGTAATCGCGCAGCCGCTCCAACAGGCAGAGAATCTTGCCCTTTCCGGTGCGTCCACGCTTCCCTTTCGGCTTTTGGGGTGCAGGATTTTCTGCCATGCCTTGCTGGATAATGGAATCATAGCGCAACCGGTAAGCCTCCAGCACCAAAGCTTGAAAACTGGTTTCTTTCTGCGCCATGAGAATATTGCGGCTTTCCTGGATTTCTATCAGTAAGTCCTGCATAGATTTCGCCCAATTCTGGTGCTTCTGCTCCTGGGCGTACACCAATTCTCTCATAATGTGCGCATTGCAGATGCCATGAACAGCCCTATCATACTTATAGTAAGGCTTCCAGAAATCATGCACCATGGTGTTACGGAATCCAGGCAAGACATCAATTTCGTCCATTGCCTTGCTTCCCCGCTTTTTATGCAGCGCAAAATACGACCAGTTCTCATCACACAGGCAGTGGAGCCAATGCAGAGAACCGTTTACACGCAGTCCGGTTTCATCGCAGTTCAGTACGCGCAGACGCCTAACCCTCTCCCGGATTTGTTGGACGGCATCCTTGGTCGCAGAGGACAGTTGGGTGATCCAGTTCTGAATGGAACCGGTGCTGACAGAAATATCAAATACACCTGTCAGAAGCTCATGAATCCTGTCTATGCCAACCATTCCAACGGTGGACAATGCGGCAGCAAAGGCTTTTAGGTTATTGCCGTACTGCTTGGTTCCGGTGATATTCTTCGGAAATTCACCAATCAATGTCTTGTTTTCCGCCATTGGACAGCAGCACACCATCTGACGATGTTCAATCAGCCTGGATTCCACAATAATGTCGGATTCATACCGCCGCTCGACAATATGTCCATGGCAGTGTTCCCGATTCGGGCATCCGCTGCATGCCTGGGGGTAATGCTCCCGAATTTCGTCTGGTGCTTTCATGAGCTTCATGGAGCTGCCCTTGTGGCCATCCTGTCCGCCGGGCTTTGCACCGCTGGATTTGCGCTGGCTCTTGGGAGTTGGTTTCGCATAGCCATCGCTGGAGGGAGGAGCGGAACTGTTTCGGCTGTTCTTCTTATGCTTCTTCTCCTCCAGTTCCTTAAGCAACGCATCAATCTTTTCCGTCAGTGCCTTTATCTGCTCCGCCTGGGTTTGAAGAAGCGCATTCTGCCCCTCAATGATTCGTAAGAGCATCTGTCTTTCATCTTCCATTCTCAAACCCTCCTTGTCGAAATATACGTTTATTTTACCGCATATACCGCTGGGATGGAAGCTGAAATTTGGTTGTGTTGTTTTTCTTCGTCATTTTACCCTGTGGATTTTTTCAAGACGACTGAATAGTTACGAACATGGAAGAATATTTCCGGGCGCTGGAAACCTTTGTGGCATCCCGCAAGCTGAATCTTGGAGATGGCGAATCTGTCCTGTCGTTGCTCTATGAAGCATACGGTGATATCAATCGGATGTATGACGACCAAATCAAAGCTGATTTTTCTGAAATTTATCAGGCATTGAACGGAATGCCGCTTCAGAAAATGGACTGGATTGTCAATCCTGTTTGCACTCTCTGCCGGGTCACGAGCGGAATGGGTTTTTCCATGGCGGGCGGGTTGGAATCCGATTGTTTCGGGATGTGGAGAGTAGAGAATAACCCGTATATAACACCTCGGCTTCCATGCAACTGTCCAGTGCTTTTTTGACCTCTGCAACAATTCTCTATTTCCGAATTGGCAGCAATGTGTTTCTTCTATACTGGAAATTGCCCCAGCTCCATTTTGGAGCTGGGGCATTGCATTGTTCCTGCGGCTGTTATCGGTTCAGAATGTCCATAAATTCTTCGCCGGTGATGGTTTCCTTCTGGTACAGGTATTCAGACAGCTCCACCAGCTTTTCCCGGTTTTCCTCCAGTATCTTCACGGCTTTGTCATGCTGTTCCTTCACCAGCGCGATGACCTGCCGGTCAACGGCGGTCTGGGTTTCCGCGGAACAGGCAAGGGAAGCGTCCCCGCCTAAGTACTGGTTGGACACGGTTTCCAGTGCCACCATGCCGAAATCCTCGCTCATGCCGTACCGGGCGATCATGGCCCGGGCCAGCTTGGTGGCCTGCTCGATGTCGTTGGAGGCTCCCGTGGTGACGGAACCGAAGATCACTTCCTCAGCGGCCCGGCCGCCGGTGTAGGTGGCGATCTTGGTTTCCAGCTCCTCCTTGGTCATCAGGTAGTGATTGCCCTCCTCCACCTGCATGGTATAGCCCAGTGCGCCGGAGGTGCGGGGGATAATGGTGATCTTCTGCACCGGGGCGGAGTTGGTCTGCTTTGCCGCTACCAGCGCGTGACCAATTTCATGGTATGCCACCACCAGCTTTTCGTGGTCGGTAAGAATGGCGTTCTTCTTCTGATAGCCCGCGATGACCACCTCGATGGATTCCTCCATATCGGACTGGGTAGCGAACTTCCGATTGTCCCGGACAGCCCGCAGGGCGGCTTCGTTGACGATATTGGCAAGCTCGGCACCGCTGGCACCGGAGGCCATCCGCGCGATTTTGGAGAAATCCACATCGTCGGATACCTTGATTTTCTTTGCGTGAACCTTGAGGATTTCCTCCCGGCCCTTCAGGTCCGGCAGCTCCACCGGCACCCGGCGGT
This sequence comes from Faecousia sp., assembly GCA_034099845.1. GTDB lineage: Bacteria > Bacillota > Clostridia > Oscillospirales > Oscillospiraceae > Faecousia. The sequence goes on along the minus strand of JAXEMQ010000142.1, from coordinate 9,287 downwards.
CAAAGCGTCCGGGACGGGTCAGGGCGGGGTCAAGGGATTCCGGGCGGTTGGTAGCAGCGAGAATGATGACGCCGGTGTTGCCCTCAAAGCCGTCCATCTCGGTGAGCAGCTGGTTCAGGGTCTGCTCCCGTTCGTCGTTGCCGCCCATGCCGCCGGTGTTTCGTTTCTGGCCGATGGCATCGATCTCGTCTATGAACACGATGCAGGGAGCTTTTTCTTTTGCCTGCTTAAACAGATCGCGCACCTTGGAAGCACCCATGCCCACGAACATCTCCACAAATTCGGAGCCGGACATGGAGAAGAAGGGCACGTTTGCTTCGCCTGCAACAGCCTTTGCCAGCATGGTCTTGCCGGTGCCCGGAGGGCCCACCAGCAGAATGCCCTTGGGCATGGAAGCGCCGATTTCCCGGTACTTGTCCGGGTTGTGCAGATAGTCCACGATTTCCGTCAGATTTTCCTTGGCCTCGTCCTCGCCCGCCACATCGGAGAACTTGATGCCGTCGGAGGATTTCACATAGACCTTGGCGTTGGATTTTCCCATGTTGAAGGACATGGCACCTGCGCCGCCGCCTGCCCGGTCCATCAGCTTTTTGGACATGAACTGCCCCAGCACCACGAAAACAACCATTGGCAGAATCCAGGTCAGCAGAACGGAAAGCAGCGGCGAAGTTTCCTCAATGATCTCGCTGGAGAATATCGCTCCGGAGTCCTTCAGACGGTCAACCAGACCGGGGTCGTACATCAGGCCGGTTTTGTAAACGGCGGTGCCTTCCTTATCCGTGAACAGGATCTGGTTGTCCTGCACCTGAACCCGGCCGATGTTCTGCTCCTCCGCCATGGACATAAAGGTGCCGTAGTCGGTTTCCCGGATCTGCCGCTCCAGGATCCGGGGCATCAGCAGCAGATTGAAGAGCATAACGCACAGAAGTACCACAAAATAGTAGTAGATGAGTGGTTTCTTTGGCTTTTTGACTTCGTTCATAGTCCTCTTCCCTCCAGATGGATTTCTAACAGGCTGAAAAATGTCGATTGCATCTGTTCCGTGTATTCTACACAACGGTACACTGAGTTGTTGCTTTCTCCATGTCTTCTAATGTAAGGGCCTTTTTCGTCTCCTTCACGGCCTGAACACCCACTGCAATCAGTTCAATTCCCAGAATAAATACATGATGTCCAACGGCACTGAAAGGATCGATCAGCAGAAGAATTCCCAACAGCAGTTCAATGACACCGTGGAACAATTCCCCGACAAAGGGTAATTGTGCGGAACACCTGCAAATCGCCAGATTCAGCGTTTCTGTTCCCTTTGTCAGACCGATCACACCCCAAATGGCACCGATAATCGAATCGGCGTTGCTGTGGTGATATACAATCACACATCCAAGGATCAATGTGGTAATTCCGTGGGAGGTCAGTTTGGTTTCCGCTTGCCGAAACTCTTTCGAAATCACACCGCGGTAAATATCACAGATGCCGCTTGTGACCATCAGAAATCCCAGAATAAATGGGAAAAGGGAGTGAATCTGCTCCGTAAATAACATACACGCAGCACCGAGCGCTGCCTGCAGCGCAGCAAATACCTTTGCCGCACGGATACTTGTAAAGCGGCGGTGGGGATGACTCCGGGACTTAGGCACAGGTGCTTTCTGCAATATCTCTTGAAATCCGTTTTTCGTTTCCATCCACCTTCTTAACTTTTTGAATGGCTTTTTTGATAATGATTCCATATTTTTTTCTGGATGCGGATATATGCTTCCGCATCCTCCGGCCCCAGCGCCTCCAGCATGTCGGAAACACAGGAAATGACCCTGGCTCGGATCTGCTGAATCGCTTCTTTTCCCTCCTGGGTCAGAACCACAACAATCTGTCTGCTGTCATCCGGGTCGGGATATCGGCAGATCAGCTGTTTTTCTTCCATGTGGTTTAGGAGGCTGGCAATTCGGGCAGTTGTCACCGCCATTTTTTCGCTCAATTCCTTCGGGTGAATAATGGCTTCGTGGGTGAGAAGATAGTTCAGGACAAACATCTCGCCCTTCATCATTTGGGAAAGCTGCTGGCTCGCAGGAACCTGAAGCAGATTGGCGCGAACACCCAGCAGTTCGTTTGCCAGAGCAGCGTAATTCATAACATTCCCTCTTTTTCCAAGCTTTTTTCGTAATTATAGTTTGCTCAGGAATGGATGTCAATACGGAACCCTCCGGCCGAATACACAATTACGCATCCACACACAATCTCTGGCTGGATGTTCTCTTTTTCACTGCCTGCACCAGAACAACAACCCCTACCAGAACGATGCCAATCAAATCCGTGGCAGTGCCCGGATAGATTAGCAGCAAACCGCCAACGGCGCTGATCACGCGCAGATACCAGGGCATGGCAGCTGCCAGCCAGCCCTCCAGCGCAGCGGATACGCCCACAATGCCAACCACAGAGGTAACGCAGATGGAAATGACCTCCCACACAGTCGTATCAATCAGCAGAAGGGACGGGTTGAGCGCAAAGATGTAGGGGACGATGAATGCCGCGATTGCCAGTTTTGTTGCTGTGATTGCGGTTTTCATGGGATTCGCCTGACCGATTGCCGCACCTGCATAGGCGGCCAGAGCCACCGGCGGTGTCAGATCCGCGACGATTCCAAAGTAGAACACAAAGAAATGGGCTGCGATGGTAGGAACGCCCATGCGGATCAGAATGGGGGCGCAGGTTGCCGCCATGATGCAGTAATTGGCGGTAGTGGGGACGCCCATGCCCAGAATGATGCAGCAGACCATGGTCAGCACCAGCGCGATGATCACCTGATTGCCCGCCAGCGACACGATCAGATTGACCACCATATTCGCAAGACCGGTCATGGTGATGGTTCCGGCAATGATACCGGCAATGCCGCAGGCTGCCGCCACGGAAATCGTACCCTGGGCGCCGGCGGCAAGGGCCTGTACAATGCGTCGGAGGGTAATGCGGTTGTCCCTGTTACACAGGCCCACCGCAATGGCTGCAAGGATTGCGATGGCTGCCGCATACTGAATGCTGGCTTTGCTGCTGCCGATCAGATAGAACAGTACGATCAGAGGGAGCAGAAGATACAGCTTTTTCAGCAGCGGCTTCACAGCGGGAATCTGTTCCGCACTCAAGCCCCGCAGTCCCAGCTTTTTTGCTTCCAGATGGACACTGATAAATACTCCGCCGAAGTACAGGATGGCTGGAAGAATGGCACATTTGACGATCGTGCTGTAAGGGACTCCCACATAATCCGCCATCAGAAATGCGGCTGCTCCCAGAATTGGCGGCATAATCTGACCGCCGGTAGAAGCGGATGCCTCTGCCGCGGCGGCAAACTCCGGCGAATACCCGGTTTTCTTCATCAGCGGGATGGTTACAGAGCCGGAGCCAACGGTATTCGCGACGGAGGAACCGGATACCATGCCCTCAAAGGCGCTGCAAACCACCGCGGCTTTTGCGGGACCGCCGGAGAATCTGCCCACCAACGCATTGGCAATATCCATGAACAGATCGGCGATGCCTGTACGCTCCAGAAACGCGCCGAATATAATAAAGACGATAATGAACTTGGAACAGACGTTAATGGGTGTGGACAGGACGCCCTCCTTACTGTAGAACAGGTAACGCACTGCATAGTTCACTCTGCCGGTAAACGTGGGATTGCTCAGACCCCAGATCAGCGCATAGACGAGAAAGCATCCGGCAACCACCAGAATAGGCAAACCAACGCTGCGCCTGCATACCTCAGCCAGGCACGCAATGCCAACAATGCCAATCAGAATCTGATACCATGCAAACCGGCTGCCCTGCTGAATAATATCCATTGCGTTGAAAGTGAAGTAAAGAAAGGCGCCAGTACCGGCAACCATCATCACGATATCGTACCACGGGATGTGGTTGACACGCTGAACGCCTTTCCTTGCCGGGTATACCAGAAAACCCAGTAAGACGATTCCCGCCACAAAGGACGTCAGCCGCCACTCCTCCAGCCAACTGGCAAACAGTGTGACATACAGACAGAACAGAGAGAATACGGCAAGAATGCAGGTCACTGCAATCTTCGGCTTTCCTTCCCAGATTCGGGTATTGGATTCCTGGTCATACTTTTTCATTACGGAATCCAGGTCCATCGGTTCCTGAACTTCCGGTTCTTTCCTACGAAACTGCACTATAACTGCCTCCTTAAAAAATTACTGGGCTATTTCCCCGAGCCAGCACTGGGTATCGTCCACATTCTGCGTGAAGATACGGCTGTGATCCTGCGGATTTTTTGCCTGATGATATTTGAAAAGCATCTGATTGGGACCGGTTTTTCCCAGAATCTCGATCTTCCCGGTGGGATGGGACATGGCGTAGCGGACAGACTTGGATTGACCGTTCATCTGCCTTTTCGCGTTCTCCACGATTTTCACACCCCGCAGAAGGGGAACCTGGAACTGATTCTGAACCCCCTCCACGGGACGGCACTGGAAAATATAGTATGGGATCACGCCGTTGGAAACCAGCCCATTCATCAGCTGCGCCAGCACATCCGCATGGTCATTGATGCCTTTGAGCAGGACGGTCTGGTTGCGAACGATGCAGCCAACGCTCCCCAGAGCTTTGATGGCCTGAACCGCATCGGGGGTAAGCTCCCGGGGATGATTAAATTGGGTCACAATGATGATCTGTTTTTTCCTGCCGTAGGTTTCCAGGATTCCCAATAGCTTGTCGTCCTGCACGATTCTCTGGGGAAGCACCACGGGGATTCTGGTTCCAAAGCGAATGAAATCCAATGTAGGGATCTCGGTAAAACAGCGCAGATATTTTTCAATCGTCTCATCCGCGTTCATAAAGGCATCGCCGCCGGAAATCAGCACATTGTTAATTTCTGTATGTTCCCGCACATACTCCGCCATGGCAGGTATTTGCCGTGCCACCTCGTCAGAGGACGCACCGACCATGCGCTTTCGGAAGCAATGACGGCAATACATGGCGCACTGGTTGGTGGAGAGAATCAATGCGGTCTGGCGGTATTTATGTTGCATGCCCTGAATCACCGTGTTGTCTGCCTCGCCGCTGGTATCCGCCTGACCACCCTCCGAAAATTCGTGAATATCCGGGATACACATCTTCCGAATCGGATCATTGGGATCATCTCTGTCAATCAGACTCAGGTAATAGGGATTGACGCAAAGCGGATACCGCTGGATGATTCTGCCCATCTGTTGTGCTTCTGCTTCCGTCAGCGCAAGGTTTTTCCGCAGTTCATCCACATCCCGGATACTATGGTCCAGAATATCCTTCCAGTTTGTTTCCATATTACAATTCGCTCCTTCCCGTTAAGACACATAACTAACTTTGTTAGTTATGTGGATAATAAAAAATGCTTTGGCCATGCCAGAGCATATAACTAACATTGTTATTATTATAGTTTGGCTGATACTTTTTGTCAATGGACTGTTTGTAAACATTTCGTGTCGCCGCTGCATTACAGGAAATCCCCGGCGGGATTGGGCTTTCCCCGCCGGGGCTGCGCAAAGCCTGCTGAAAAAGGGGTGAAAAGCAGGTTGTTTAGGAGGTATCGGAATGGATTGGCTATTGGGGAGATTCGTTAGTCGTACATATCTCCGCCTGCCACGGCAGGAGCGGGGGTTTCCTCGGGCGCGTCGGCAACCAGGCTCTCGGTGGTCAGAACCATGGCGGCTACGCTGACGGCATTTTCCAGAGCAGTGCGGGTGACCTTGGCGGGGTCAACAATGCCCGCGTCGATCATATCCACATACTCCTCGGTCATGGCGTTGAAGCCATAGTTGGGCTTGTTGTCATTCAGCAGCTTGTCCACAATGACGCTGCCGTCCAGACCAGCGTTGGCCGCAATCTGGCGCAGAGGTGCTTCCAGAGCCTTCAGGACAATCCGCGCGCCGGTGCGCTCATCGCCCTCCAGACTGTCGCAGACTGCCTTCACCGCGGGGATGGCGTTGATGGGGGCGGTGCCGCCGCCTGCCACGATGCCTTCCTCAACGGCGGCTTTGGTGGCGTTCAGCGCATCCTCAATGCGCAGCTTCTTCTCCTGCATCTCCACCTCGGTGGTGGCACCGGCGCGGATGACCGCCACGCCGCCGGACAGCTTCGCCAGCCGGTCGGTCAGGTTCTTGGTATCCGCCAGAGCGTCCTCATGGGCCAGCTGGCTGCGAATCATGGCGACACGATCCGCGATTTTCTCCTTCTCGCCACAGCCACCGACAATGGTGGTGGTGTCCTTGGTGACCCTGACCTGACGGGCACGGCCCAGCATCTGCACTGTGGTGTCCTTCAGCTCGTAGCCCAGATCGCTGCTGATGTAGGTGCCGCCGGTCAGGACGGCGATGTCCTGAAGCATATCCTTGCGGTTATCGCCATAGCCTGGGGCCTTGACGGCAACCACCGTGAAGGTGCCCCGCAGGCCGTTGACGATCAGGGTGGACAGGGCCTCGCCCTCCACGTCGTCGGCAATGATGACCAGCTTCTTGCTACTTCTCACCATCTGCTCCAGCAGGGGCAGAATGTCCTGAATGGAGCTGATCTTCTTATCGGTAATCAGCAGGTAGGCGTCCTCCACATTGGCTTCCATCTTTTCCTTATCGGTGGCCATGTAGGGCGTGATGTAGCCGTGGTCGAACTGCATACCCTCCACCACCTCGGCGTAGGTCTCGGCGGTGGTCTTGTTCTCGCCCACGGTGATGGTGCCGTCCGCGCCTACCTTCTCCATGGCGTCGGCAATCAGCGTGCCGATGGACTCGTCGCCGGCGGAAATCGTCGCCACACGGGCAATGTCCTTGGTATCCGTCACAAACTTGCTGTTGGAAGCGATGGCCTTGACTGCAGCCTTAGAAGCCTTCTCCATGCCCCGTTTCAGCGCCAGCGGAGCCGCACCTGCCGCCACGTTTTTCATGCCCTCCTTGACCAGCGCCTGGGCCAGCACCGTGGCGGTGGTGGTGCCGTCACCGGCAATGTCGTTGGTCTTGGTGGCAACTTCCCGGATCAACTGAGCGCCCATGTTCTCATAGGGGTCCTTCAGCTCAATTTCTTTTGCGATGGTCACACCATCGTTAGTGATCAGGGGCTTGCCGAACTTTCTGCCCAGAACCACATTCCGACCCTTGGGGCCAAGGGTGATTTTCACGGTATCTGCCAGGGTGTCAATGCCGGCGCACATAGCCTTCCGGGCATCTTCCCCATACTGAATCTGCTTTGCCATACTGCTTACTCCTCCGAATTATTCCACAGTGGCGAGAATGTCGCTCATGCGGATGACTTTGTATTCTTCTTTGTCCAGCTTGATCTCGGTTCCGGCATACTTGTCGGTAAGAACCTGATCGCCAACCTTCACGGTCACGGGGTTCTCCTCCGTGCCGGGGCCTGCCGCCACAACGGTGGCGATGAGGGATTTCTCCTTGGTGGCAGTCGCCAGAACAATGCCGCTCTCGGTGGTCTGCTCGGCCTCCATGGTCTGGATCACAATATGGTCAGACAGTGGTTTCAGTGTCATGTTGATTCCTCCTGTAAAATGACGGGTCACAAAACGGATAATCAGTCCTCAATGGCAATCAGGTTTTTCTCCTGGAGCACCGGCTGCTGCTTCTTGGGAATGAAGATGCACAGAACGCCGTTGTGGAATCGGGCGTGGATGTCCTCCTGGGTGACCTTGTCGCCCACATAGAAGGTACGGCGCATGGAACCAACGAAACGTTCCCGGCGCAGATACCTGGACGTGCCCTCCTCCGGGTCATTGGAGCGGCTGATGGCGGCGCTGATGTACAGGTAGCCGTCCTTCAGCTCCGCGTTCACATTTTCCTTCTCAACGCCGGGCAGATCAATCGCCATCTCGAAGCCCTTCTCGGTCTCGCGGATGTCCGTATTCATAAGGCCCGTGGTATTGTGGTTGCCGAAAGCGGAGTCGGCAATCTCGTCAAACAGATTTCTCGCAAAGGTGTAGGTGGTATACATAAAAATTGCTCCTTTCAGCATTTGGGGTCTTGCCCCCGCTAAATTTGTTTATCCGCATTATACCACCATTTTTAGCACTGTCAAGGTGTGAGTGCTAAATTCATAATAGAAGTTATTTTATTGTAATAAATATTATTTATTAGTTGCGGATTGCTTTTTATTCCCTCCCATGGTATCATCGTCCCCAGAGGGAGGGGGTATACACCATGAACACCTTTCAGCTGAGCTGCTTTCTGGCAGTCGCCAATACGCTGAGCTTTGCCAAAGCCGCGGAAAAAATGAATATTTCCCAGCCTGCCATCACCCATCAGATCAAGTCACTGGAAACGGAACTAAATGTGCAGCTCTTCCGGCGGACGACCCGTCTGGTGGAAATCACGGCGGAGGGTCAGTCCTTCCTGTCCGATGCCCAGAGCATGGTCGCCATCGCCGCCCAGGCGAAGCTGCGCTTCCAAAACCCGGAGGAGCGTTCTGTTGAGAAGCTGGCCATCGGGTGCAGCAGCTATAACCAGCTGACCCTGCTTTCGGACAGCCTGAAGGCCCTCGGCGCGCTTTACCCGAATCTTCACCCCCACCTTGTGGTGGTTCCCCATGAGCAGCTGTACGCCCTTCTGGAAAACGGAACGGTGGATGTGATTTTCGACATCCGCGGTGGGGAAAAGGAGCACAGCAGGCTGACCTTCACGGAATTGCTGAAAAGCCCCATTGTCTGTGCCTGCGACAGCAGCTGCCCGCTGGCACAGCGGGAAAGCGTTTCCATGGCGGACCTGAAGGAGCATTCTCTCATTTTCAGCAATCCAGTTAATCTGATTCCGGATGCCGCCAAACTGCAGTGGGAGCTTGCGGCGGGGAGAAGTCCGGCGGACTTTCACTTCTGTTCCTCCGTCGAGGCGTCCATTGTCCTGATGCGGGCTGGCTTCGGCGCGGCAGTGATTCCGGAATTTCTGGTGCCCCGGGATGCCCGGCTGATCGTTCTGCCATTGATGGACGCGCCGGAGGTGTCCTTCGGAATGTTCTATAAACCCTATCCTGGCGACGATGTGCTGCGGAAATTCCTTCAGCTCGCCCGGCAGCACATTTCCATATCCAAGGAGGCGCAGACATGAAAATATCCAAAAGCAGCGCCCAGCAGATCGTGGAAGAAATCGGCAAGCTGGTCAAGCAGAACATCAATCTGATGGACGAAACAGGCCACATCGTCGCCAGCAACGACCCCTCCCGAATCGGCAACTTTCACACCGGCGCCTACCGGATCATTCAGAACCATCTGAGCGAATACTACATTAATGTTTACTGACCAGCCCAAAAAGTATTGCGCC
>JAXEMQ010000106.1:0-15154 GCA_034099845.1 Faecousia sp. | reverse complement strand
GATTTCGTCAAAGAATCCCAGAAAGGTTGCAGGGGTGGAGCGTCCGGTGGCCGTCACCGGAGACTGGTCGACCAGCACCACCCGGTCGGCGTATTCCCGGGCAAAGACGTCCCGGATCAGAATCCTCCTTGCTTTTTTCCTTACAAGGAGGATTTTATCATCTCCCCTTAGGGGGAGAGTCAAGTGGTATTTTCGCTGTTTTTCACTTTTTTATTTTTCGGGGGAACAAGCGCTGTCACGGGTCAGAGCGTACATGACCATATCCAGAACATGGCCATCCTTGACCGCATTGCTTTTAAGAATCCCCTCCTGCCGGAAGCCCGCGATCTGTTCCTGTTTCATGTTACAGCCTCTCTATTTCCCCAAAATGGTTTTCCTGCCGGCATCATAGCCGTTTCCAAAAAGATGAATCGCCAGCTCCTCCGCCGACGCCGCGAAAGCGATGAGGCAAACGCCCCAGCTGTACCCAATGCCGCCGGGCCCGGAAAGCACATAGGGAAGCAGGAAGACAGCGCCGCCGGTCAGCTTATTCAGCCAGGTATGCAGCGAGGCGAACCGGTGGTATTTTGCCGCCGCGATGCCATAGGCCATCAGCCGGATCAGCAGGATGGCACCCACGGCATACCAGATTTCTCCCGGCAGCCGCCTGCACAGCACCGGAAAAAGCCGGAACAGCAGAATCCCGTAAAACAGCAGGTCCGCGACGCTGTCCAGCCGGGCCCCGAATTCGCTGGAGGTGCCCGTTTTTCTGGCCACCCAGCCGTCCAGCGCATCCGTTAGGCCAGCCAGGGTATACACCGCAAGAAACCACATGGAACCCATTGGCAAAACCAGCAGGCAGCCGGATGCCAGGATCCGCAAAGCCGTTATGCTGTCGGCAAGTGTCCATTCATGGTCCATTTCAGGTATCCCCTTTCCTTTCCAGACTTTCATGGTTCTCCATGGCTTGTATGGGTACATTATAGATGCTGCCGCCTCCTTTGAATAGGGCGGCAACGCATCCCTTTGTGATTATTTTATAGGTGAAGAGAAAATGCAACCGCATTTGGTCAGGCTTTTCCCTCCGGAAGAAGTTTTTTGCAGTTGTCAGGCTACAGAAGCTTCACCAGCTCGATTTCATCTTCGTCCACATTTCCCGTTTCTTTGAACCCCAGGGACCGGTAGAGCCGAAGCCCGGGATCATTCTGTTGGTTGCAGGTCAGCGCAACCCGGTTGGATTCGCCGAAGGGCTTTGTCTCAATATATTCCAGCACCCGTTTCAGTGCTTCCTTCCCGTAGCCCTTTCCCTGCCGGGTCTCGTCGATCATCATGTGCCAAATGTCATATTCCGGAACATCATAATCGTAAATCACCATGACATAGCCAACCATCTCCTCATCCTGATAAATGCCAAAGGGCTGGCATTGGTTCCGGTAGACATATGCCTGGGCAAGGCTGCGAATGGGGTGAGAAACAAACTCCTCCTGATCCTTCCGCAGCTTCAGGCGGAACGCCTCCAGGAAATTATCCTCCGTAATACACTTCAATGTAACTGCCATCCATCCGTTCTCCCTTCAAATTTTTACGCCCGCAAGAGCCAGAAACTTCTTATCGGACTGGATTGCCTGGGTCAGGAACACACCGTCCCGAAACAAGGCATAGGTTGTGACCGGGGCGGGCACATTCCGGGCGTCCTCCCTGTTGGTAATGTGCACCACTTTCAGGGGAATATGGTGCGTCTTCGCGGCTTCCTCCACCCGGGACACCCAGTAATCGGTGAAGGGGCACTGATCCGTATAATAGAGGACAAAGCCTTTTTCCTCCACCACGGGATGCCGGGCGCATTCCCGAAACCTCGGCAGCTTTGCGGCCGGATCCAGGGGCAGATACAGCAGGGTGATGCCGCAGTCCGATGTATCCGCCGGGACAAATCCCTTGTGGGCCAGAAATCCCGGGTCTGCCAGAAACTCCTTTTTTCTCTTCCCCGAGGACAGTATGCACAGTCCCTTCCGTCCCTGACTCCTGGCATCCCGGATACACGCTTCCAGAAGCTCATTGGAATATCCGTGCCCCTTCAGGGAGCCGGAAACCCAGAGGCAATTGATATAGAGGTATCCTTCCGCTTCGATGGGCACCCAGGCATTCTCCCCGGGAATATACTCAATGAAACACTTGCCCCGTTCCTCGCTCCGGTAAAACACAAGCCCCTCCGCAAACCGCTGCTTCAGCCACTGCTTTTTCACAACACTCTGCTTATTGGACATGGCGCAGCAGATGTGCTCCCGATCAATGTTTTCGTTTGTAATGCGCAGGTAGTTCATATCCATCCCCCCACTGCAGACGCGCCTTTCTGTATTTGATGCAGCCCCGGGCAGACACAGCCTCTTCCTTCTTCTCTTGCGGAACCGCCTCGTTTTTATTATAGCTACCGAACGGTAGGGTGTCAAGTCATTTTCCGGCTTCCTTTTCGGAAAAAGAGAGAAAAAATCTCTTTTCTTTTCTCCCTGTCGTACATCGATCCTCTTTCTTCCTTTTCTGTATTTTCGTCCCCAACCATCGTTTTCACCCGGCGGATCTCATTATGCGTTGTCTCTCAGGATAACGTCTCAGAAATTCCGCTCTTTGTGTTTTTGCGCAAAAAAGGATTGCAATTGCCCAAATCCATGCTATACTGATGTAAATAATCTCAATTGCGCCGCACAAATGATACCGGCAATCTGTATTGTTTTTCCGTTCCGGAAAAAGATCTTTCTGATTGCGTTTTAATTTGGGACAAATCATCATCACTTATCCGAATATTTCCAAAGATCATTCATACCGTGTATCCTGCAATCGGCAATGCCCATTGGGATGTGGAGGAATCAATATGAAGGCTGTAAAGAAGGATAAACGAATTCGAAGCTTTGTACTGGGCGGCATTCTGCTCGGTCTTCTCGCGGCGGGTGCCGTTGTCTGGGGCATCTACTACTGCGGCAGGATCTTCCGTTCCGGCGCAACCGCCTCCGTAGACGGAACCATCCATACAGACAACCAGGGTGCACAAGCCGTGCTGCAAACCCTTTTTGACAGCGAACCCGCTTCCGTAATCTGCGGAAGCAGCGACGGCAAAACACGAATCGGATTGACCTTTGTTGGGTTGTCCGAGGAAGAAGAGGTGAACGCGGAGGTGATCCGGCTGGTGAAGGAGCACCATCTGAAAGCCACCTTCGCGCTGTCTGCCAACGATGCCGCGGAACACCCGGATACGGTGCGGGCCCTTCTGGATGCCGGCGGAGAAATCATCAGCAACGGCATTGCCGGTGAGACGGCTCTGCACCGGAGCACTCCGGAAGAGATGGTGAATTCCATGTTCAAATCCAGGGAATCCATCAGCACCGGTACGGGCCAACGGGTTTCGCTGCTCTACTGCAGCGGCACCGCGCTCACCTCCCAGGTGCTGCAGGCCGCCCGGGCCAGCGGCTACCAGGCCCTGGTGGACCCGGGTGAAGAGAACCTGCTGGACGAAACCAGTTTCCCGGATGCCGCGGATGCGGCGCTCTATGTTTCCGGCCTTCGCGGCAGCGTGGTCGTTGCCCTATCTCTTCGGGGCCCGGCGGCCTCCGTCCAATATGAGCCCGCAGTGGCCATTCAAAAGCCTGCCGTGGACAAAATGCCGGACACTGCCGGATCCCAGGGCGCGGAAATCCCCCCGCTGCACACCCAGTTTCAGTGGCTGGTGGAGGCGCTGGAGGCCCATCAGCTGGAAACCGAATATGTAAGCCGGTTCCCTGCCGGGGACGGGCTGGAGGTCCTGAAGGAGCGGGCCGCTTCCTCCGGCTCCCTGACTCCGGTTTACCGCAGCGTTCTCACCTCCGAGCCCCTGGCCGGAATCGGCGTTGCCGGACTCCCTGCCCGGGAGGATCTGACCTCCGGGCTTTCCCGGCTGAAGCATCCCGTCACCTTCTTCCTGACCGGCCCGGAAACAGCCCAGCGCCAGGAGGATATCGACCGGCTCTCCGCCGCAGGCTGCTCCTTTGGCACCCTTATCCCCGCATCAGAGCTCACTAAGCTGTCCCGGGACCGGATCTTTGACCGGCTGTATGAGGCCGTCCGGGATACCTCCGCACTGCCCGGCTATTCCCGGCTGCTGCTGATTGAGGAAGGCACCTCCGACGAAGCCGCAACAGCCCTGCGCGCCGCGGCGCGGCAGCTTGGACTGCTTACGGTGCAGCCGGACAATCCGGCAGAGCCCACCCCCGGCGCCCTTTATCTGGTTCCCGGCATGGAGGATGCCGCCGCCCTTCAGGAGCAGCGGGAGGATATGGAATGGCTGGATCTTGCCTCTGTCCTTCCCCGTTCCAAAATCACCGCTCTGCCCTCCGGCACGGTCAGCGCTCTGCGCAGTCAAAATGCCGGCGAAAAGGCCACCGTTCAGGAAATGGTTTATTCCCCGGCCCGTCAGCTTGGCCTGGCCTTCTACGGCATGAACGCCGCTGCCGGGGACATCGCCGCCTGTTTGGAAGCGAACAACGCCAGCGCCACCTTCTTTGTAACCCTCAATGAACTGGCAAGCAGCGCCGGTTCCATCGAATCCCTGCTGAAAAACGGCAATGCGCTGGGCATCTACTACCGGGCCTCCGCCGATTATCCCCAAACCTTTTCCGCGGTGACAAACTACATAAGCGCCTGGAATGCCTACGCCCAGTGGCGTTATGGAGCTACTTCCAGTCTTGTTTTCCTGCGGCTGGATACCCTTGCGGACGAAACGCTGGAGGCCATTCACGCCAACGGCTGCCAGGTTGTAAAGCCCGCCCTGCAGCCCCTCAAAAACATTCCCGCGCAGGCCACCCTTTCCCAGGTGCCCGCCGCGCTGGAAACCGCCGGCGCGCCGTCCTTTGCCCGGGGCTCCTTTGTCTTCTTCCGTATGGATCACTTTACCTCCGACCGGTTTGCCGCCGGGGAAAGTGTGATCGGCGAAGTACTGGACCGTTTCTTCCGGGAGGATGTGGAAAATCTTGCCTATCGTTCGGCGGAAACCGGTCTGATCGAAGACGAAAGCCGGTTCCTGGTTTCCTCCCTGCAGCAAACCCTTTCCGCCCCGGACGCCTACACCATCTGCACCGAACCGCAAACCAATATTCTGGATGACAAAAACGTGCTGACCGATCTGCCGGATGACGAAGCCCGTAGCCGGTTTATCGCCCAGCATTACATCGGAAGCGCCACCGTAACCAGTGCCCGGCAGCTTCCCGGTTTCTCTTCCAAAGAAATCCAGGCGCTGGATAAGAAGGGAACCTTTACGAACGAGGCGGTGCTGTTCCTGACCTTTGACGACTGGGGCACGGAGGCATCCCTCAATCCCCTTCTGTATGTGCTGGAAAAGCAGGGGATAAAGGCCACCTTTTTCATCCGCACCAACCATGTTGACGCCAATCCAAATCTTCTGCGGGCCATTGCCCAGCAGGGTCACCAGATTGCCTGCCACACAAATGAGCACGTTGCTCTGGCCAACGATTTGAACGCGGACGGCACCCGCACCAGCTCCCTGACCGAGGAACAGGCTGCCCTGCTGCGTAAGGATCTGGTGGAATCCTATGAGACCCTCTGGAAGTACACCGGCGACCTGATCATTGACGGAAAGCCTGCCCTTTCCAGAATGTTCCGCCCGCCTACGCTGGCCGTAAGCAAGCTTGGTCTTTACCAGGTGCTGGATGTGGGCTTTGACTACAGCGTTTCCGGCGACTACTCCACCGGCGATTATGAAGCGTCCAGCTATCAGAATATGCTGGACCGTCTGACTCGGTGTTCCGTCGGCGGTGGGCGCTACATCACCATCCATAACGGCAGCGTCATTGTCATGCATATGCAGAACAGTGCCAAATACACCGCTCAGGCCCTGGACGAAATGATCCCAAAGTGGCGCTCCCAGGGGTATGATTTTGCCCGCATCGATGATTATCTCGGTGTGTAAGGAGGGACCGGCATGAAACTGTTACGCAAAAAAACTGGTTCCCGGCGGAAACCAGAACTGGAAACCATTGACGGGAATGTGCTCCTGCGTGAAAAAAGGGACCGGCGCAGCCTGCCGGATGTACCGGATCCCACCGGGCAGCGTTCCTCCTTTGACCGGCGGGGCACCCTGACCGGAATGGATGATCTGGACGCCATTGTCAAAAACCGGAAATCCGGCACCCGCTTCCAGGCCCGTTTCCCCGTGGAAATACGGTATCTGGACGCCGGCAAAAAGCGCTGCAGGCTCCAGGGCACCAGCGAGGATATTTCCAATACCGGCATTCTGATTCAGCTGGAAACAGAGGCGCAAATTGACGCGCTGCGGGAGGCAACGGATGTTTCCCTCCACTTCCGCATTCCGGCCGGAAGTATGCCGGAAGGCTACGAAATGAAGGTAAACTGCGGCGCGCGCTTCATCCGCAGCTGCACACTGGATGGCCGCTCCTGCGCCGGCTTCTGCTTCTCCGAAGATCTGGCCACCTACGCCCAACACCACAAGGACCGGTTCCTCTACCTGAGTTCCAGTCTGCTGCTGTTTTTCGTCAGCCTGCTGGTGGTGCTGATGCGCAGCGAAAGTGTGATCTATTTTAAATACAACGCGCTTCTGTATTCCTACAGCATCATCGCCGCCCTGTTTCTGCTGACCCGGTATCTCTACGGCGCGCTGTACAAACCGGTGAAAATCAATCCGGACTACCGGCCCAGTGTGACCATCGTCATCCCCTGCTTCAACGAGGAGCGCTGGATTGACCGAACCATTCTCTCCTGTATGAACCAGCATTATCCCATCGACAAGCTGGAGGTCATCGTGGTGGATGACTGCTCCACGGATCGTTCCGTGGAGGTAATCCGGAAGACCATCGAGGATCTGGCCGCTTCGGAAGATCAGCGGCTGAACATCCGCGGACGGCTGACCTATCTGGTCCAGGAGAAAAATGCGGGCAAACGGGCCGCCCTTTGCCGGGGCGTAGACGTGGCGAAGGGGGAGCTGGTGGTCTTTGTGGACTCGGACAGCTTCCTGGATCCCTACGCCATTGTGAACCTGGTGCAGCCCTTCCAGGATCCCAAAATGGGCGGTGTGGCCGGGCGAACCGATGTGGCCAACACCTACACCAATGCCCTGACCCGGATGCAGTCCGTACGGTATTACATCGCCTTCCGAATCATGAAAGCCTCGGAAGCCCTGTTTGACTCGGTTACCTGCCTGTCCGGCCCTCTGTCCTGCTACCGCCGGGAGCTTGTTCTGTCCCACAGGGAGGAATGGCTGAATCAGCGGTTCCTGGGCCACAAGGCCACCTTCGGCGACGACCGGGCCATGACCAATTTTGTTCTCAAAAATCACCGCACCTTTTACCAGGACACCGCCGTCTGTTCTACCATCGTCCCCAATAAGCAAAGGGTGTTTCTGAAGCAGCAGATGCGCTGGAAACGGTCCTGGCTGCGGGAATCCATGATGGCCGGCACCTTTATGTGGCGCAAGGAGCCCTTCGCCGCCCTCAATTTCTATATCGGACTGCTGGTGCCGATTCTGGCTCCCGTCGTTGTGGTGAACAATCTGATCATCGTCCCCTTCACCCAGCACATCTTCCCCACCACCTTCCTGATAGGTCTGGCCCTCATGTCGCTGATGATGAGCTTTGCTCAGCTTTTCTTCCGGAAAAGCTCTACCTGGTACTTTGGGTTCCTATTCTGCCTTTACTACGAGGCCGTGCTGCTCTGGCAGATGCCCATTGCCTGGCTCACCTTCTGGAAATCCACCTGGGGTACCCGCATGACCCCCAGCGACATTGCCGCCCAGCAGGCGAAGAAGAAGGGAAACAGCACCGGGGATACACCGCGGGAGGACCATGCCAATGTTTAAATTCGAAACAAAGAAGGATGTCTGGAAGTTCATCCGCGCCATCCTGGAAGCCGCTCTTCTGATTGTCGTTTTGTTCTCCGCCACCCGTACGCTGACCACGTCCAAAGAATATACCCCCTATGATCCCGCGGACCCCAATGTGGTCAGCGGGGCGGATCAGGGTTTTCTTGCGGTTTCCTACTTCGGGGTTGACCGCCAGAGTACCGACACCCTGGTATCCGTCCGGCAGCTGGACGCCCAGCTGGGAGCACTGCACAGCCTGGGCTATGTAACCGTCAGCCAGGAAGATGTGGCAAACTATTACACCCGGGGCACCGCCCTGCCGGACAAGGCGCTGTTCCTTCTGTTTGAGGACGGCCGCCGGGATACGGCCATGTACGCCGAAAAGATACTGGAAAAGTACAACTACAAAGCAACCATTCTGACCTATGCCGACAAATTCCAGGAAAAGGACCCAAAATTTCTGTCCTCCAAGGATCTGACCAAGCTGCTGGAAACCGGCTACTGGGAGCTGGGCACCAACGGCTATCGGCTGTCCTACATCAATGTGTTTGACCGCTATGACCGGTTTCTGGACCAGCTGACCAGCGACGAATTCTCCCAGGTCCATTCCTACCTGGGCCGGGACTACAACCACTATCTGATGGACTTCATCCGGGATGAGGACCGGCTCCCCACGGAGACCACCCGGGAGATGGAAAGCCGCATTACCCAGGATTACCGCAGTATGGAGGAAATCTATACCCAGGAGCTGGGGCAGGTTCCCGGCCTGTACTGCCTGATGCACGCCAACTCCGGCGCTTTCGGGAATACGAAGTCTGTCAGTGAGGCAAACAGGAAGAATATTCAGGCGCTGTTCCGTATGAACTTCAATCGGGACGGCTACTCTCTCAACTCCAGGACCTCCTCCATATATGATCTGACCCGCATCCAGCCCCAGGCCAGCTGGAACACCAACCATCTGCTGATGCGCCTGTGGGACGACCTGCCGGACAGCCGCAAGGAAGAAATCCTCTTTGTATCCGGCGCGCCGGATACTTCGGAAGCGGAAAGCAAAAAATGGGCGCTTCAGAAGGGCGCGGTGGAATATGAATCGGATTCCATCATCCTTACCACCCTGCCCAGAAGCGAGGGACTGCTTTGGCTGAAAGACCGGAGCGCGGAGAACGTCACCGTTGAAGCGGAGCTTCTGGGTAATCAGATCGGGGGGCAAATCCTGTTCCTGCGCGCAGACGAGGAGCGCACCCGTTACCTCGCCGTATCCCTGCAGAATAACCGGCTGATTGTTTCCGAAGCCTTCAACGGAAATACCACCGATCTGTTTTCCCTGGATCTGCACGATCTGGTGCCGGTAAAAGACCGGGTTTCCGTGGAAGAGGACTCCCGGGCCGCCCTTGCAGCGGAATTCACCACCCGGGGCCGGTTTGCCAAAAGCCCTGCCGACAGTCTGGTGTTCTATTCCGCGGCCAATGAGGCCAGGCGTCTGCCCGCGGCTTCCGTCGCGGAGGGTGCGGAAGAATACATTCCCGAAATTGAAATCAACGATCTGGGCCGCATCCGGCTGACGGTTCAGCTGGAAGGGGATACCCTCCGCTGTTTGGTGGATGGTCAGGATGTCACCGGCGCCATTTCCGTCGGTGTATCCGGCTCCGGCGGCATCGCCATCGCCTCCAATTGGGGCGGCTGGGGCTACAGCCAGCGCAATGTGGCAGACGATGTCTATGACGGCGTTTTTCATAACCTCACCATAACCGAAAACGGGGTCCGCCTGTATGACAACCGCCTGACGGGTGTAAACAGGCTGTGGCACACCCTGAAATCGGCCTGGAGTGATACCATCAACTGGTTTGTCCGAAATCTGTAACGGGAGTCTTGGGATGAAAGAAAAAGTGATCCTCTGGATTCTGGCGCTGTGCTGCCTGCTGGCGGGCTGTGCCGACCCGAGAAGCGCCCCCCTCCCCTCTGCCCCGCCGTCTTCCCCGGAAGCACAGGAAAATCGCCCCCTTACGGTGTGGAGCGTCTACTGGGACTGTCAGCAGTCCGTGGCTGTGATCGGCGGGGCCGCCGACAGAATCGAAGCCGTCAGCCTGTTTGCCGCATATTTCCGGGACGGAGCCCTGTTCCTTCCCCAGAAGACGCTGGAAACCCTTCAGGCTCTTCGCGACAGCGATGCCTGGGCGCAAAAACCGATCTATCTGTCCGTTGTCAACGACGTAACCGAGGGTGAAACAACCATCCAGAAGGACACCGGAATCCTCCAAAGCGTCCTGTCCCCCCAACAGGCGGAGTCTCACGCCCGGGCGCTGATCGCAATGGCCAGGGAAAACGGATTTGATGGAATCGAGATCGACTACGAAAAAATCCGAAAGGACCGGAGCCTGTGGCAGCTGTTCCTTGCCTTTGAAGAAATCCTTCTCCCTCTGGCGGAGGAAGCGGGTCTGGGCCTGCGGATCGTTCTGGAACCGGGTATTCCCGCGGAAACCCTTTCTTTCCCCCAGGGAGCCGCCTATGTGGTCATGTGCTACAACCTCCATGGCATCGGAACGGAACCCGGTCCCAAGGCCGACCTTGCCTTCCTGCGGGCGCTTTACGACCGCTTTGCAGGACTGCCCAACCTCTCCTTTGCCCTGGCTAACGGCGGTTTTGACTGGGAGGAAGCCTCCGGAAAAGCCGTTTCCCTGACGGAGAAAGACGCTGCCGCCCTGGCGGAAGCCCATCAAGTCCTTCCCCGGAGGGATGCTGCCAGCGGCGCTCTGTCATTTTCCTATACACAGGACAGCACCCGGCATACGGTCTGGTACGCGGACAGCGAGACCCTGGCCCTTTGGGCAGCGGAGCTGGATGCCTGTGCGGGCAAAACCGTTCCCATCAGCATTTGGCGTGTAGACTGACGCCTGCCGAACAGCAGGGCAAATATGGCCGCCCCCCGCTTTTCATCGGAAAGGCAGGGGGCGGCTTTGCTCTGTCATACCCTTTACATTTCTTCAAAAGGAGGATATAATGGCCCAAGAAAGACGGAGGATGTCCAATGACAAAACGATTTCTTATGTTGGCCGGGTTGCTGCTTGCGCTGCTCCTGCCTGTAAGCGGCGCGGCAGAGCAGGCAAGTACGGCGGACCTTGTGATTGCGGCCCAGGGCTTTCCCTATATCGGGAGTCTTTTTGACGGCGATACCGTCCACGGTCCCCTGTCCGGGGATCACGCCAGCGTTACCCTGACCCTGCCGGAGGGTTTTCGCTATGCCTATCTGATTTTTGACACGGAGTACGGTGAATTCCTGGTCACCGATGAGGAAACCGGCCAGACCCTGCCTGCCGGTCAGGAGAATTTTCTTCACTGTCTGGTGGATCTCAAAACGCTTTTCGGAGAAAACCCCAAAACCGTCACCTTTCAGTTTGAAAACGGGCCGGTACCGCTGCTGGAGCTCACCCTTTTCCCGGATGAACCCCTGCCCGATTGGGTGCAGCGGTGGGAGCCCCCGGTGGACAACGGGGCGGACCTGGTTCTGTTTTCCACCCATGCCGATGACGAGCAGCTGTTTTTTGCCGGCATCCTCCCCTACTATGCGGGGCAGCGGCACTATCGGGTCCAGGTGGTATACCTGACCAACCATCGGAACTGGGCCGGTGATCCCAACATCCGCTGTCACGAGGCGCTGGACGGGCTCTGGGCCGTGGGGGTTCGGCATTACCCCGTGTTCGGCTCCTTCGCGGATTACTACTCCCGCAGGAAGGTGGACGCGGAAACCCAGTTCGCGCAAAACGGCGTTTCCCGGGAGGAGCTTCTGGGCTATGTTGTGGAGCAGATCCGCAGATTCCGGCCTCTGGTTGCGGTGGGCCACGATCTGAACGGCGAATATGGGCACGGCGCCCATATGCTGTATGCCGAGCTTCTGACCCAGGCAGCCGAAGTAGCCGCGGACGAAACCTGTTATGTCCCCTCTGCCGCCCGGTACGGAACCTGGCAGATTCCGAAGGTTTATCTGCACCTGTACGAAAACAACCCCATCGTTATGGACTGGGACAAACCGCTGAGCCACTTCGGCGGTCTCACCGCCTATCAGGTTACCAAGCAGCGGGGCTTTGCTGCCCACGCAAGCCAGCAGTGGGGCTTTTCCTGGTATATGACCGGCATAGACCGGGCCGCGGACATTCCGGAATACAGCCCCTGCCAGTACGGCCTCTGGTCCAGCATTGTGGGCCCGGATGTGGAAAAGAACGACTTCTTTGAGTGCCTGATCCCCTATGGCCGGCAGGAAGAACTGGCACGGCAGGCGGAAATCCAGGCCAGGCTGGATGCCCTTGCCCTCCGGGAGCGAATTGACCGCATGAAACGCGCCTCCGTTGAAAAGCGGCTGGAAGCGCTGGAAAAGGCACCACCTATTCCGGCGGAAACTGCCCCCCAGCCATACTGGATAGCCCTGTTTGTCCCCCTTCTGTTGGTCGCCGGAACCGTATGGCTTTCTCTGCGAAAAAAGCCGTAACAGCCAAAAAATATGAAATTTCTCTTGACAATACTGGGGTGCTGTGCTATTATATCTAGGCGTTGAGCAAACGTATGCGCCGGTAGCTCAGTTGGATAGAGTGACTGACTACGAATCAGTAGGTCGGGGGTTCGAGTCCCTTCCGGCGTACCAAAAACGGGTTATCCCATCCGGGATAACCCGTTTTTGATTCGCCGGGCGGGACTCGAAAGGGCGGCGGCAGCGTAAGCTGCCGTAAAAACAGTCCGGTGGACTGTTTTTAGCCCGTGGGAGAGTCCCTTCGGTTTCAGACGCATCCCAAAGGGATGTGGATGGAACCGAACTGGTTCGATGCCGAAAAGCGTTGGTCTGGTGAACCTTTTCTAATAGTCTCATAAGACCACTTATACCAAAAACGGGTTATCCCATCCGGGATAACCCGTTTTTGATTTGGTTAACCAAAGCAGAAACTGCCACTCGGCCGAGTGGCGGTTTCAAGGCTTATTCTGGAACAGTGAACTGGGCTCCGGGCGAACCGCTTGTCGCAGTGCCCTTTTATACGTTCAGTTTCGCCCACCACGGGCCATTTGTCAGTACTCCCGCCGCCACGGCTGCTTTCAGTTCCGTCACATCCATGTTCACCGTTATGGAATAGCCGGTGGGCGCCATTTGGGAAAAATAGGAAAACATTTGGCCCCGGGGCCAGCTGCGCAAATCGATGGGTGTAAAATTCATACCGCATCCCTCCTTACGGGCAGAATACCACACAAGGGGCTCCCGGAAAACCTACGCTCTGGAGAATGGGAGGGTGCGTCTCTTTCTATTCCGCCTGCCGGATCCCCACAATCCGGAAGAAGGGCACTTCCCTACCGTCGGTGAGTATCAGGCCCCCTTCGTAGAGATCCAGCTTTTTAACATTCCCTTCTATTTCCTGAAAAGCGCCGCCTTCCTTTCGCCCGTCCTCCTGGTATATGGTCAGAAGCACTCTGGGCTGGCAGGACAGGTTCTGCGCAATCACATTCAGCTCCCGGTTCAGGGCTTCCTGGCTCTCCTCCGTGAGAAAAACCGGGCCCTGGGTCAGGCGGGCCGTCTCCTGAATCACCGCATCGTAGCCCGTCAGGGCCGCAAAGGGCGCAAACTGGGCAGCCCGGTCCTCCACACTCATTCTGGCCCGCTTCCCAGGCTGGGGCCAGGGCGTATTCAGAATATCCTCATACCGATGGTTCACGGTGTTTCCCTCCTATGCCTTGTGGCCGCCGATCTGGCCGTTGCGCTGCCGGGCGGTGGCGCCCTCTTCCAGATTCATGCCCCGGAAAATGGCATTCTTTCCGAATCGTTCCTTGATTTTCAGCATGGCTTCCAGCCGCTGCTGTTCCCGCTCCAGCGCTTCCTGCCGGGCTTCTATCTCAGACGGTTCGGAAAATAGATCCATCTGCTCCATGCTTTCCCGCTCCCGGGCCGCGCTCTCCCGGCTGAAAAGCTCCGCCGACAGCGTCAGCCGCCGCTGGAGCAGGTCCCGGTCCGCGATGCGGTCAAAAAGCTCCATAAACGCCGCCGTAATCAGCCTGGAAGAGGCGCATTTGCATTCCAGATCAATGGTTCCATGGGCGCTCTTGGGCACCTGGCGGCCATACCGGTCCGTATCCACCGCCCCGGTATAGCCCGCATTTTTCAGGCTTTCCCGGTCATAGCCCAGGGTCAGGGTCAGCTTTTTGGTAACCAGGCCCTTGGATACCAGGTCCATGGCCATCTGGTCCGCCATTTCCCGCACCACCAGCCGGGCTTTTTCGAAGGAATAGGGCTCTGACAGCACCTGACCGGAGCTGACAGACCGGGAGCTGGGCCGGTAGGCCTTGATCTGGGCAATGGTACAGGGCTCATAGCCCCAGGCGTGATCGATGAGCAGCTCCGCGTTCACACCGAACATCTGATAGAGGCTGTCGCAGCCATAGGGACCCGGCTGGAGGGAAAGCCGGGCAAGCTCTCCCATGGTGAAAATACCCCGGTGGGCCAGCTTTTTTGCGATTCCCGGGCCCACCCGCCAGAAATCCGTCAGGGGCTTGTGATCCCACAGCTCCCGGCGATAGCGCATTTCGTCCAGGTACGCCACCCGCACCCCGTCCTTATCCGGGGGGATGTGCTTGGCCACAATGTCCATTGCCACCTTGCACAGGTACAGGTTGGTTCCCACCCCTGCCGTGGCGGTAATACCTGTGGAATTGATGATTTCCAGAATCAGCTTTTTTGCCAGGCCTCTGGCATCCATATGGTAGAGCTTCAGGTAGGCGGTTGCATCGATAAACACCTCGTCGATGGAGTAAACGTGAATGTCCTCCGGCGCCACATACTTGAGATAAATCTGGTAAATGAAGCTGCTGTACTCCATATAGTGGGCCATTCTGGGCGGGGCCACGATGTAATCCAGCTTCTTTTCCGGGTGGCGTTTCAGCTCCACATCGTCACAGGAGCTGCCTGTAAAGGTTTTTCCCGGCGCCCGCTGCTGCCGCAGCGCATTGACCTCACTCACCCGTTGGACCACTTCAAAGAGTCTGGCCCGGCCGGATATGCCGTAAGCCTTCAGAGAGGGTGTCACCGCCAGGCAAATGGTTTTTTCGGTCCGGCTGGCATCCGCCACCACCAGATTGGTGGTCAGCGGATCCAGTTCCCGCTCCACACACTCCACCGAGGCATAAAAGGATTTGAGATCAATGGCGATATACTGCCTGTCCATAGCCGGCAGCACCTCCTTCCCGAATGGTTTTCTTCCATTATTATAGAACATTTGTTCCTGTTTTGTCAAGGAAAAACCGCCCGGGCTCCGAAGCGCCCGGGCGGCAAAATTGGTATCTTCCGGATCAGAA
>JAXEMQ010000062.1:0-3008 GCA_034099845.1 Faecousia sp. | reverse complement strand
GCTTTCCAAATCGTCATTTTCCACAGGAACCGTTTTTCAACCTGGGCATTGTCCAAAAACAGGAGAAAAATAACGAAAAACCCATTGACACCCGGGTTTATTCCGAGTATAATCTCTCCCAGTGAACAAGGATGTTTGCTGTGTCAGGGCGGAATGCCTCTGTCCGGTGAGCGTCTTTTTTCTTTTTTTGCAAATTGCCGCAACAGAAATGGCAGTTTGGCATTCCAAACACACCAGGAAAGGACTCTGCTATGCTGTATACCGAAGAAGATGTGTTCTCCTATGTGGAGACCGAGGATGTGAAGTTTATCCGTCTGGTCTTCTGTGACATATCCGGAAGGCAAAAGAATATTTCCATCATGCCCCAGGAGCTGAAGCGCGCCTTTTCTCAGGGCATTTCCTTTGATGCCTCCGCCGTGACCGGCTTCGGCGACACGGCGGAATCGGATCTGTTTCTCTTCCCCATCCCCTCCACCCTGGCGGTGCTGCCCTGGCGGCCCAGCCGGGGAAAGGTGGTGCGGATGTTCTGCCGGATCAGCTATCCCGACGGCCGGCCCTTCCCCCTGGACTGCCGGGCACTGCTGAGCAAGGCCATCCGGGAAGCCCGGGAACTGGGACTTTCCGTGCAGATCGGGGCGGAATTCGAATTCTACCTCTTTAAAACCGATGCCGACGGCAACCCCACCACCCAGCCCTTTGACCACGCGGGTTATATGGATATGGCCCCGGAGGACAAGGGCGAGAATGTCCGCCGGGAAATCTGCCTGACTCTGGAAAGCATGGGCATCCTTCCGGAAAGCTCCCACCACGAGGAAGGCCCCGGCCAGAACGAAATCGACTTCCGCTACTCCGATGCCATGACCGCGGCGGACAATGCCCTGCTCTTTGCCTCCACCGTTCGGGCGGTGGCCGTCAGCAACGGCCTGTACGCCGACTTCTCCCCCAAGCCCATCCCCGGGGAAAGCGGCAACGGTATGCACATCAACATTTCCCTGCTGCAGGAGGAGGGCCCCTCCGTAACCCAGTATTTCATGGCCGGCATTCTGGACCACATCCGGGAAATGACCGCCTTCCTGAACCCCACGGAAGCCTCCTACCGCCGTCTTGGGGAGAAGAAGGCTCCCAAATACGTCACCTGGTCCCCCGGCAACCGGTCCCAGCTGATCCGCATTCCCGCGGCCCAGGGGGAGTATAAGCGGATGGAGCTCCGGTCCCCGGACCCCATGGTGAACCCCCACCTGGCCTACGCCCTGGTGATCTTCGCGGGGCTGGACGGCGTCAGGCGGAAGCTGCTGCCCCCGGAGCCCATGAACGTGAACCTGTACACGGCGGGATCGGAGCTTACCTCCTCCCTGACCGCCCTCCCCGGCTCCCTGGCCGAGGCAAAGAAAATCGCCCGGGAAAGCCCGTTTATCCGCAGTGTCCTTCCCGAGGAGCTGTGGAGGGAGCAGGGCTGACCGATTAAGCACGTATTTCAGTTCAGAAAGGAGTGGGCTCTATGGCATCGGGGAAAATCATATATCGTGTTCTCATTGCCGGGGCCAACGACCGAACCTTTGACTCCCTCCGGGAGCTGCTGCCGCCGGACAGCTACGAGCCCCCCCTGCGGGCGGGCAGCGCCGGAGAGGTCAAGCGGATGCTACTGGAAACGGATGTGGACCTGGTGATCCTGAACGCCCCCCTGCGGGATGAATTCGGCACCCAGCTGGCGCTGAATCTTTCCCGGGACAATCTCTGTGTCCTCATGCTGGTTCCCGCGGAGAGCTTCGACGCGGTGTGCTACAAGGTGGAGGACGAGGGCATCCTGACCCTTTCCAAACCCGTCAGCCGCAATGGACTCCTGGGGGCCATCAAGCTGCTGACCGCCATGCGGGGAAAGCTCCGGAAGCTGGACCGGCAGAACCAGGCCCTTCAGGAAAAGATGCAGGACATCCGTACCGTAAACCGGGCCAAGTGGCTGCTGATCGAAATCAAGCGGATGACCGAGAACGAGGCCCACTACTACATTGAAAAGCAGGCTATGGATATGCGTCTGTCCCGCCGGGAGGTGGCAGAGAACATCATCCGGACCTATGACGCGTAAGGGGCCGGCCCTTTCAAAAGGGGAGGCTGCCCATCAAACAGAAACAGAGGCGGCGGCAGGAAATGCGTTTTGCGGCCGCTTTCTCATTTGCGGGAGGTTTCAATATGAAGCAGACAAAATATATTTTCGTTACCGGCGGCGTGGTTTCCGGCCTGGGCAAGGGCATTACCGCCGCGTCTCTGGGCAGACTGCTGAAGGCCCGGGGGCTGAAGGTGGCCGCCCAGAAGCTGGACCCCTATATCAACGTGGACCCGGGCACCATGAGCCCCTACCAGCACGGAGAGGTGTATGTCACCGAGGACGGCGCGGAAACCGACCTGGATCTGGGCCACTACGAGCGCTTCATTGACGAGAATCTGAACAAATACTCCAACCTGACCACCGGCAAGGTGTACTGGAATGTGCTGAATAAGGAGCGCCAGGGCGAATACCTGGGCTCCACCGTACAGGTCATTCCCCACATCACCAACGAGATCAAGGAATTTGTCTACCGGGTGGGCAAGCAGACCGACGCGGACGTGGTCATCACGGAAATCGGCGGCACCATTGGCGACATCGAGTCCCAGCCCTTCCTGGAGGCGGTGCGGCAGATCTCTCTGGAGGTGGGCCCTTCCAACAGCCTGTTTATCCATGTGACCCTGGTGCCCTTCCTCCGGGGCTCCGATGAGCACAAGAGCAAGCCCACCCAGCACTCCGTCAAGGAGCTGCAGGGCATGGGGGTCAAGCCGGACATCATCGTCCTGCGCTGCGACGAGCCCCTGGAGGACAGCATCTTCCAGAAAATCGCCATGTTCTGCAACGTGAAAAAGGACTGCGTCATTGAAAACATCACCCTGCCCAGCCTGTACGAAGCCCCCATTATGCTGGAAAAGCAGAATTTCTCCGGCATCGTCTGCCGGGAGCTGCAAATCGACGCCCCGGACAT
>JAXEMQ010000098.1:0-3176 GCA_034099845.1 Faecousia sp. | reverse complement strand
TCGGTCACTGCGGTACTGCATATGCAAAACCTCCTGTAATTGCTGCCTCCATTATACCGCTGCCTTGGGAAAATCGCAATGGGGAAAACCGGTTTCTGATCCGGCTTTCGGTAGATTTCACAGTGGAAAGTACCGGAAAACGGAGGTATAATAGAAGGACAAAGAGAAGAAAAGAGAGAATGACCATGTACATCACCGTTTGGACCTTTTTGATTGTCTGTCCGCTGGTATTTATAGCGGGCTTTGTGGATTCCGTTGCCGGAGGCGGCGGAGTGATTTCCATTCCTGCCTACCTGCTTGCGGGGGTTCCCATGAAAATCGCGGCGGGAACCAACAAGTTTGCCAACGGCTTTGGGACAGCCCTTGCTTCCTGGCGCTATGCCCGTTCCGGCAATATTAACTGGCTCTGTGCCATTCCGGCAGCCCTGGGATCGCTGGCAGGCTCCAGCGTTGGAACCTCCCTGGCGGTATACCTCCGGGAGGATGTCCTGCAGGGGATTGTGGTGGGAACGCTTCCTGTGGTTGCGGTGATTCTGGTACTGTCCCGGAACTTCGGGGTGGAGGAAAAGCCGGATAAGGGAACCTGTGCCACCATTCTGATTTCTCTGGGGGTGGGCCTCCTGGTGGGCCTCTACGATGGCCTGGTGGGACCGGGTACCGGCACCTTCCTGGCAATCGGGTTTTCCCTGGGCCTTGGGTATACCCTGGTGAAATCCTCCGGCTGCGCTAAGATCGCCAATCTTGCTTCAAACGTGGCGTCTATGGTGATCTATTTCCTGGATGGGGACATTCTGTTTGCCATCGGTATTCCGGCAATGGTTTCTTCCATGCTGGGAAACTATCTGGGGGCCCGGTTTGCCATCCGTGGCGGCGGCGGAAAAATCCGCCTTGTCATGTTTCTGGTTCTGGGACTGCTGTTTGTCAAGCTGGGACTGAATCTTCTTGGAATCATTGATTTTTAATTGGCGGTGGAAGTATGGATAAGCGTATGATAAAAACGGTCTTCGGTATGGCGGCGGGGTTTTACTGGTGTGCGTCAATGTCAAATTCAGGCGCGTACTTTGAACCCTACCTGCTGATTGGATTGGCGGGATTTTTGAGCAGTCAATATTTTTTGTTGAAATCTCCTTTTGCAGATCGCAAAGAGAATAGGATACCGGCAGGAATTCTTTCAGCGTTTTTATCGGCCGCGGTGCTCCTTGCAAACTATTCTTTGTTTCCGGTTGGCGGCAGCGGGATGTATCTTTTACTCTGTCAACTGTGTTCTTTGGCTTTGGCTTTTTACGGCGGTTATTATCTGTTTTATCAGATTTTTCAGATGATTTCCTGGAAAATGCAGGAGCCGATGGGGCAAGTAAAGAAAACGGATTCGCAAATCCCTGAGTGGACGTTCTTTCTGTTTTGGGGCGTTCTGTGCGGGGAATATCTGCTTTTCCTGTTTCTTGTGTTTTATCCGGGACTGTATGTGAATGACACGCTTACGCAAATTACTCAAATTTTCAGCGGTGTTTATACCAATCATCATCCCTTTTACCATACTCAGCTGATTCGGTTGTGCCTGGCCCTGGGGGATAAATTGTCCGGCTCTATCAATGCGGGGGTGGCCGTATACAGTATATTATCCGTGGTGTTTATGTCCGCGTGTTTTGCTTATACGGCATATTCGATTCATCAGCTGACGGGCAGTAAAACCGCTGCAATTGTCACTTTGGTGTGGTATATGGTGATGCCGACCCACATCACCTACAGCTTTACAGTGTGGAAGGATACTCCATTTGCCGGTATGGTCACACTGTTTGTTGTCAGCATCTACCGGTTTATGAAGGAAGTGGGAAAGCACAGACACGCAGATCGTATCATTTGCTTCCTTTCATGTGTTGGTGTCTGTCTGATGCGCAGCAATGGCTTTATTGCCATGGCGTCAAGCTTGGTTTTGCTTCTGTTGTTTTTCAGGAAAGAGAAAAGGATGCTGGCATTTTTGGCAGCGGCGCTGTGTATTGGCTTTGTCCTGAAATATCCGGTACTGAAAGGGTTGAATGTAAAACAGCCGGACCCAATTGAATCCCTTTCCATCCCTGTGCAGCAAATTGGCAGAACGTTGGCGGAAGAAGCCGATCTGGATCCGGAGCAGAGAGCACTCTTGGAGCAGATTGTAGATGTGGATCAGGTGAAAAAACAGTATCTTGGATGGCTGTCTGACCCGCTGAAAAACCTGGTGCGGCAACGGAACAACCAGCAATACTTGGTTGAACATAAATTGGATTATCTGAAGCTATATGTTTCCCTGGGTATGCAGCATCCCGGCTCCTACATTCGGGCGTGGGTGGATCAGACAGCGGGTTTTTGGAACAGCGGCAGCTCCTATTGGCAATGGTACAATGCGGAAACGGCACCTGCGCTGACGATGAAAAATGACTTTGGCATTACACCGGTGGTACACTGCAATTTGATTCGGGAGCTGTATCTGTGGGTCGTTCCGGTATTTTCTTCCAGATTGCTCCGTCCAATTTCCAGTATGGGTCTCTATTGCTGGTGCTTGCTCTTTGCAATGTACGGTGCCTGGGTGAGAAAAGACAGAAAGGCTCTGTTTACAGGTGTGCTCCCGACAATGATCATACTGACCCTATTGGTGGCAGCGCCGCTTTCCGGCGAATACCGGTATTTTTATGGCGTTGTCTGTGCAATGCCAATGGTGCTGGTGTCCTGCTTCTTCCGCAAAGCGGAAACATAATAATGCCGCTGCGGTTTAATTCGCGGCGGCGGAAAAATCCGCATTGTCATGTTTCTGGTTCTGGTACTGCTGTTTGTCAAGCTGGGACTGAATCTGCTGGGCATTATTGATTTTTAAGAACTCCCATGTGTCCAACGCTGAAAAAGGAAAAATGCCGTCATTGCGATGGTGCGAAGCTGCACATTTGCAATGACGGCATTTGTCTTATTTTAAAAGTTTGGAATACCCATTCCCGTATTGTACACATCTGGAAACTCTGCTTAAGGTGGCGGAAGATATATCCGCTTCCGCGATAACCTGATTATAGGTTTTGCCCTGCAGCAGCAGCTTCGCGGCGTAAATCCGTTCCGCCATTTTCTCCAGCTCCTTCTGGGTGCACAGGTCTTCAAACAGATCCCGGCAGGAATCTACGGATTCCAGAGACACAATGGTTTCGTACAATGCG
>JAXEMQ010000084.1:0-4794 GCA_034099845.1 Faecousia sp. | reverse complement strand
CTCATCTGCTCGCCGGCAGCCAGGTAGGCGTCCATTTCCCCCAGGGCCCCTCTGGGATTTACCCGGGCCGCTTTGGCGATCATCTCATCCGTGGTATTCCCCTGAGCGGATACCACCGCCACCACCCCGGTTCCCTGCCGGGCCAGGGCCGTGATTCTCCTGGCGGCCCGCAAAAGCCGCCCCTCGTCCCCCAGGGATGTGCCTCCGTACTTCTGAACGATCAGCATATTCATCCCTCCACTGTCAGGATATGTCTCTTCCTGGCGAGAGGTGCGGGGGAAATGACAATTGACAATTGACAATGAAAGGAATCCCCTGCGGGGATGATTCAAAATTAGATGCAAAAATACGTGATATACAACAGATATCGAGAATTATTGCAAAATGGAATCAAATTCATCCCGAAGGGATACCGCAATTGTCAATTGTCAACTGTCAATTGTCAATTCAAAAAGGCTGCCGGAAATCCACAGCAGCCTAAGGCTATGCATTTGTCAGCCCGCCAGCACTTCCGCCTTCACCACACCCCGGGTGCTGTTCAGCCTCTGGAGCAGCTCCTCCAGCGGCAGCTTCAGGTCCATGGTTTCCGCGGAAATGGTAACCACGGCGGTGCCGTTGGTGGGGACAATGGAGTTGATGGTGATGATATTGGCATTCGCTTCGGCATAGACCTGCAGAATTTCGGAAAGCAGTCCGGCCTCGTCATGCAGCAGCAGCTGGAAGGTGATAATCCGGCCCATCATCATATTCTGGAAGGGCATAACGGCATCCCGGTATTTGTAAAACGCGCTGCGGCTGATGTCCGTCATGCGGGTGGCCTCATTGACGGTGGTTGCTTCTCCGGTGGAAAGAAGCCGCTTGGTCTCCGCCACCTTCAGAAATACCTCCGGCAGGGCCGAAGCCTCGACAATATAGTACTGGGGTTTGTTGGACATATAGGGCCTCCTGTATTCCATGCGCTCAAAGGGCGCACAATTGTTCACGATTCGGTTACATTGTAGCATAGATTCGGAAAATTGCAAGTACAATTCCCGCCTTGTTTCGCCAATTCCGCATTTTCTTACAAAAGGAGTTCTGTATGGCGCATTCACTCAAACGCTCCCTGGGTTTCTCCGGGGCCCTGATCGCTCTGTGGCTGGGACTGAAGCTGGTTCTGCCCCTGATTCTGCCCTTTGTTCTGGGTGCCGGGCTGGCCCTGGCCGCGGAGCCGGCCGCGAAATTTCTGGGCCGACGGTGCCGGCTGCCCGGATTGCTGGCCTCCGGGCTGGCGGTCAGCGCTCTGGTTGCCGGTCTGGGGCTGTTGGCATTGCTGCTTGCGGCCCTGGCCGTCTCCCAGCTCTCCTCCCTGACCCGGGTTCTTCCCGCCCTTCTCCAGAAGGTACAGTCCGGCGTATTCCTGCTGCAAAACCGGCTGCTGGAGCTGGCCCCCGGCGTTCCCCAGGGACTGCGGAGCGGCTACCGGGACGCGGTGGCCGGTCTGTTTTCCGGCAGCACCCAGCTGCTTTCCAAAGTCAGCGGCTTTGCCCTAGGGCGGGCAGGCAGTATGCTTACCCGGCTGCCGGAGGGGGCCATTACCCTGGGAACCTCCCTGATTTCCGCCTACATGATCTGCGCGAAGCTGCCGGTGCTCCGGCCATGGCTTCGATCCAAAATCCCTCCGGAAAAGCTCGCCAAATGGCTCCGCCTCTGGAAAAAGCTCCGCGGCGCCGGAAAGCTCTGGCTCCAATCCCAGCTGAAGCTCATGAGCATCACCTTCTGTCTGCTGCTTTGCGGCTTCTGGCTGCTGGGGGTTTCCAATGCCCCCCTCATTGCCCTGATCACCTGCCTGGTGGACGCGCTGCCGGTGCTCGGCACCGGCGCGGTGCTGCTTCCCTGGGCCCTTGTTTCCTTTCTGGGGGGCGGCAAAGGCCGGGCTCTGGGGCTGCTGGGGCTTTACGCCGGTGTGGTTCTGGCCCGCTCCGTCCTGGAGCCGAAGCTGGTGGGCAGTCACTTGGGGCTGGACCCGCTGGTTACACTGATTGCCATGTACTGCGGATTTCGTCTCTGGGGACTTGTGGGGATGCTGCTGCTTCCCCTGCTGGCCGCCACCGCCTTCCAGGTGCTGCCAGAGGAGGGATAATTCCTGCCCGCTACACACGCATACCGATTTTTTCCCATCTGCCTATTGTCTAAATGACTGTTTTTTGATATAATGTAGGGAAAATGTTTCATTGGATGTGTGTGGATTTGAAATACGGAATCTGGAATGTGAAGGAACCGGATGTGGGCAGTGTAAACGCGCTGGTGTCCGGAGGGTTCTCCCCCCTGGCCTCCATGGTCCTGGCGGGGCGGGGCATGAAAACCGCCGCTGAGGCAGCCCGCTTTTTGGACTGCGATTGCGGCCTGCCGGACGCCTATCTGCTGACGGACATGGCCCTGGCCGCGGGGCGGACGGCGGCGGCCATTGCCCGGGGCGAAAAAATCGCGGTCTTTGGCGACTATGATGTAGACGGCATTACCGCCACCTGTCTGCTCACCGACTTTCTGCGCAAGCAGGGGGCCGACTGCATCAGCTACATCCCCGGCCGTCTGGAAGAGGGCTACGGCCTGAACCCCATTGCCCTGAACCAGCTGAAAAACGAGGGTGTTGCCCTGATCATTACGGTGGACTGCGGAATCACCGCCATTGAGGAAGCCCGGCTGTGCAGAGAGCTGGGAATGGATCTGGTCATCACCGACCACCATGAGTGCAAGGATCAGCTGCCCCAGGCCGTGGCGGTGGTGGACCCCCACCGGGCGGACGGCGGCTACCCCCACGGAAATCTGTCCGGCGTTGCCGTTGCCTTCAAGCTGGCCTGCGCCCTGTCCGGAGACCCGGAGGCGGTGCTGGACGAATACGCGGATATGGTCTGCCTAGGCACCGTTGCCGATGTAATCCCCCTGGTGGGAGAAAACCGGGTGTTTGTCTCCCGGGGGCTGAAGGCCCTGTCCGCCACCAAGCGGCCGGGGCTTGCCGCCCTGATCCGGGAATGCGGCTGCGATGAAAAGGCCATCAGCGCCACCACCATCGGCTTTATGCTGGCTCCCCGGATCAACGCCGCCGGCCGTATGGGCCAGGTGGAGCTGGCCGTGGACCTGTTCCTGACCCAGGACGAAAGCCATGCCCGGGAAGTGGCGGCCAAGCTCTGCGAGCTGAACCGTCAGCGTCAGCAGATTGAATCCGACATCTATTCTACCGCCATTGCCATGCTGCCGGAGGGGGCGCCCCCCGAGGCAATCGTGCTGGCGGACGAGGGCTGGCATCAGGGCGTGGTGGGCATTGTGGCCAGCCGGATTGCCGAGGAGTTTGCCTGCCCCGCCTTCCTGATCTGCCTGGACGGCTCCCACGGAAAGGCCAGCTCCCGGAGCCACGGCGGCTTTAACCTGTTTGCCTCCCTGACCGAGCTTTCTCCCCTGCTGGAAAGCTACGGCGGCCACGAGCTGGCCGCGGGCTTTACCATCTCCAGAGAGAATATCCCGGAATTCCGCCGCAGGATCTGCTCCATGGCGGCAGACTACTACGAAACCGGCACCCACCGCACGGTGCTGGAGCTGGACTGCGCGGTGTCTCCCGAAATGCTGACCATTCCGGAAATCGAGTCCCTGCAGGTTCTGGAGCCCTGCGGCAGCGGCTGCCCCAAGCCCGTGCTTATGATGCGGTCCCTGACCATTGACCGGATCCAGCAGGTGGGCGGCGGGCGGCATATGCGTCTGCGGCTGCGCAAGGGCCGCAGCTTCCTCAATGCCATCTACTTTTCCGCCAATCCGGAATCGGCCTCCATTGCCCCCGGGGACGTGGTGGATGTGGCCTTTCATCCCCAGATCAACGAATACCGGGGAGAGCGGTCCGTCCAGCTGAATGTGGTGGACATCCGCCCGGCCTGCGCCGCCCCCTGTCCCATGGAAACCGCCCACTATCTGGCCATGCGCCAGGGCAGGATGAATGCGGACATTGCCCTGGCTCTACTTCCCTCCCGGGCCACCTTAGCCTGCGTGTGGCGCTACCTGTCCTCCGTTCCCGGCGGGCAGATCCGGGAAAATCCCCTGTGCCTGTGCCGGAAGATCGTCCGGCGTTCCGGAGAGGCGCTGAGTCTGGAACAGCTGCTGACCTGTCTGGATATTTTCCGGGACGTGGGCCTGCTGGATCAGAAGCGGGTACATCTGTCCCTTTCCATCCGCCTGACCCCCATTGAGGGCAAGGCGGACCTGAACACAAGCAGCACCATGCAAACACTTCTCCACGCGAAAGAGAGCTGACCGATATATGGAAACCTTTGAAGAACATTATTCGTCCATGATGGACACCATCCATAGGCTGATGCCCGGCGCCGACTTTGCCCTGATTGACAAGGCGGTGGACTATGCCAACAACAAGCACGTCTTCCAGAAACGGAAGGATGGCTCCCCTTACATCATTCACCCCCTGGCCGTTGCCCAGATCGTCACGGAAATGGGCCTGGATATGGACGCCATTCTGGGCGCCCTGCTCCACGACTGCATTGAGGATACTGACGCCTCCCACGAGGAGATTGAAAAGCTCTTCGGTTCCACCGTGGCGGAGCTGGTGGAGGGTGTTACCAAGCTGACAAGAGCGGACTTCTCCTCCCGGGAGCAAGCCCAGATGGAAAACCTGCGGAAGATGTTCATGGCCATGAGCAAGGACATCCGGGTGGTGCTGATCAAAATCGCGGACCGGCTTCACAACATCCGCACCATGCAGTACCAGTCTCCCGCCAAGCAGATTTCCAAGTGTCAGGAGACCATGGACATCTACGC
>JAXEMQ010000070.1:0-11321 GCA_034099845.1 Faecousia sp. | reverse complement strand
TTATAAAGAGCTGGAGCGCCGGGGTCACACCGTTCATGTCTACGCGCCAAAATGCAAGGGCTGGGAGGAGCACCAGAGCGAGCATGTGCATTACCTGGAATCCGCCCAGTTTATTTTTCTGCGGGATCGGAATGTGGCACTGCCCGGTGTGGGCACCGTCCGGCAGGCGCTGGATATTCATTTTGATGTGGTGCACACCAACAGCGAATTCGTTATGGGCTTCCTGGGCCGCTACATAGCCAGGCATACGGGCTGTGCCAGGGTTCATACCTATCACACCGCCTGGGAGGACTACACCTATTATATTACCCACGGCATCGGAGATAACGCCGCCCGCAATATTGCCAAGCGGTATTCGGAGTGGTGGTGCGACCGGTTTGACCAGGTCATTGTCCCCACGGCCAAGACAGAGAATCTGCTCCGCCAGTATGGGGTGGAGGCGCCTATTGAGATCATCCCCAGCGGAATGGAGCTTCGCAGATTCTATCCGGAAAACCACAGCCGGGAAGAAATCGCCCGGACCCGTCTGGAATGCGGCATTCCGGAAGGGAAGCGGGTTCTGCTGAACATCGGCCGTCTGGCCAAAGAGAAGAATGTGGAACAGATTCTGCGGATTTTTCCGGCCCTGCATGAAAAAGTACCGGATGTTCATTTGCTGATCATTGGCGAAGGCCCCTTAAGGTCCCACCTGGAAGAGCAGGTTCGGTCCCTGGGATTGACGGACTTCGTTTCCATTGTGGGCAGTAAGCCCTGGGAGGAGATTGACAGGTTCTATGCGGCAGGGGATGTGTTCGTCAGTGCCTCTCATTCCGAGACTCAGGGCCTTACCTATATTGAGGCGGCGGCATCCGGACTGTGTGTGTGCGCGGTGGATGATCCCTGTCTGCTGGGCGTATTCAGAGACGGTGTCAGCGCGGTTCTGTCCGGTGACTCGGACGAGGATTTGCTGAGCAGCCTGATGCTGGCCTTCAGTCCCCTGGGCAGCCGAATCCGGAAAAACGCCGTGGCGGCTACCCGGCCTTACAGCACCCAGCAGTTTGCCCAGCGGGTAGAAGCGGTGTACAGGAAAGCCATCGAGGAGCGCTGTCCCGAGCTGGCCCCAGTGCCGGAAATCTGATATTCCATATATGAACACCGCCATTTCAGGTTCCCCCACATGGGTTACGGCCTGAAATGACGGTGTTTTTAGCCAATCCCCGCCAGAGAGTGCTCCATGGCGTCGGGATTAAACACATATTTGTGTACCGGCCGGCCTCTTCCGGCGGTGCCGGTGTCCGAGAGCACCCGCACAAGGCCAAGCTCAAACAGCCGCTGGAGGATTCGGCGGGTGCTTCGCTGGGTAATGCCCAGGATGGGCCCCAGCTCTGCCGCTGTCAGCACGGTTTTCGGGTCGTTCCGGTAGAGCGCCACCAGCCGCAGCAGATTGGTGTTGTCAATGCCCAGCCGATGAGCAAACTGGACCGAGCTGCCATCCTGGTAGCTGTAGCGCAGGGATTGACCATGGCTCAGAGGACCGGTGAGCACCTCCGGGTCGCCGCTGATAAGGAACCCTTCATTCAGGCCATAGCGGGTGCTTTCCAGCAGCGCCCGCTCGGCGTGGTACTGGCTGGTCTGCTCGCTGGGATGGATGCCGATGCCGACGGAAAAGGGGAAGGGGAGATTTTTGCGCAGAACCGCCATGATCTTCTGGTAGCTGATCCCCTTGCAATAGTCATTGGAAAAGGTGGCCCGGGCGACAAAACGGTCAAAGCTGTGGTCAATGCTGTAGGAAAGGTTCTTTTCTTTTCGAAAATCCACCAGGAATTTGTAAAGGGTTGCGGTGCGGTATTCCCGTTCCTCTTCAGAAACCCCTTTGTCTCCGGGCAGGTGAATGATAAGGGTGACCACACTGGTATCCTGCAGGGTTTTTAACCGTTCCCGGTTCAACGCCTCTTCAATGCTGCCGACGATCATTTTTTCCGTGGGATTCACTGGCTCATAGGGAATGCCCAGCTTCTCCCACTGCTTCAGGTTGTTGATGCTTCGGCTGAGAACGAAATCAATTTTTCCCTCCTGCCACAGCTCGCTGCCCCGCTGGGTAATGTTGGCGTAATCATAGACATCTTCTTCAAAGAAGAAGGGAATCTGGCCTTCCGGCAGGTAATCCTGAAGGTTCAAATAATGGTTCTGGGGCGTCAGAAAATCCAGATACAGCCGGTTTAGGGGGATTCCCGGATGCCGCAGGTGGAAATCCAGCAGAATGCTCAGCACATCCGCGGTACCGTAAACCGTAAACGCGCAGGGGATGGGGCAGTTGGGGTAATGCCGGTGCATATAGTGGTAGCCCAGCTCACCGGAAAAGAGAATGATGTCGCAGGTATCCAGACACCGGGCATAAATATCGTCAATATCGGAGAGTGCTTCATAGCTGTAGGAATGAAAGGCGCAGTCAAAGTCGTGATCGGTGATGACTTTGTTGATGGTTTCCAGGAACCGAAAGGGGCTGATAACGGCAACGGTGATCATAATATTCCTCCCTGCTTTGGGACAAATAAAAAAACTTTCATTCAGTATAGCACATTTTCGGGAAAGTGCAATATATGGAAACCGGAACAAATTGACTAATATGACTAAAACTGGAAGAATGCCTATTGTATTTTTTGTTTACCCATGCTATAATGAGTCCGATTTATAGAGGAATACCATTTTTGGGGTATCGGAAGGAACAGGTGGTGAGCGCATGGAATCTTCAGCTGCATATTTGATTGATGCTTCTTACCGTATCATCGGATTCAATCAATCCGCCTCAAAGACGTATCCCAGTCTGAAAGAGGGGCAGCTGTGCTACCAGTGTCTTATGGGACGGGACAAACCCTGTGACAATTGTCCCGTTGAGAAAGGCGTTCAGGGTCCGAGGACGTATGTGGATCCTTTGAGAAATATCCTCGAGACGGTTGACGCGGTGGAAATCCCCCTCCCCGATGGCACCATCGGCCACGCTATGGTGATCAGCACCGTTGGGGAGGGTGAGCGCCTGGCAAAAACCCTGCCGAGTAATGAAGAAGAACTCCGTTGGCTGGCGGTAATTCAGGTCCTGGGTGACAGCTATGGGTATATCTTCAATCTGAACTGCGACACCGGCATGGTCAAAACCTACCGTTCAGACAACAGCCTCCCCCGGGAGATCGGCAAACTGGTAGAGAATGTGTTCAGCTACCGGGATGTGATGAAGACCATGATCCAAACCCTGGTTCTTCCGGAGGACCGCAGCAAGCTGATGATGTTTGTGGAACATGAGGCGGTGCGGGATGTGCTGTGCACCCGCTCCAGCTTTACGGTTCATTTCCGGGTGGTCATCAACAATTCAATTGGTTACTATTTTGCCAGAATGGCAAGGGTGGGCAGCGCGGATGATTTCCACGATGCGATTATCGCGCTGACCTGTGAGGATGAGGACAGGAGAGTCGCTCACGAAGTTACCTATGCGAATCTGGTGCCCCATCCGCTGCGCAGAAAGATCCTGGTTGTGGAGGATAACTTTATCAATCGGGAAATGCTGGTGCAGATGCTTTCCCCGGAGTATGAAGTGCTGTGCGCGGAGAATGGCGAAGAGGGAATCCGGATCCTTTCTGCAAATTACCGGGATCTGTCCCTGGTGATTCTGGATGTATATATGCCGATTTGCGATGGATTCCAGTTCCTGGCCAGGACCCGTCAGGATCCGCTGCTGGCGGCTGTTCCCGTGATTGTTGCCACCGGCAGCAACCGGCCGGAGGACGAGGCCAGATGCCTGGAGCTGGGGGCAATGGATTTCATTACCAAGCCCTATAATCTTCGGGGCGTCCAGGGTCGTATCCGCAATCTGATCAAAATGCGGGAATCCGCGGCAACACTCTCAGAAATTGAGTTTGATGCCCAGACGGGCCTTTATACCCGTCAGGCATTCTTCCACCATGCAAGTCTTTTGCTCAATACCCACCCGGAAACACCTCACCAGATTGTTGTGGTGGATATTCACAATTTCAAGCAGGTCAACAGCATTTACGGAGAGAATGTTGGAGATGACGTGATTCGGTTCCTGGCAAAGGAACTGAAGCGGTTGATTTC
This sequence comes from Faecousia sp., assembly GCA_034099845.1. Taxonomy (GTDB): domain Bacteria; phylum Bacillota; class Clostridia; order Oscillospirales; family Oscillospiraceae; genus Faecousia. Next base: position 7,235 of record JAXEMQ010000070.1, on the reverse strand, counting down.
CAACGGTCTGGTGTGCCACTATGACGGCGACAGCTTCGCCTTTATGGAGCCTGTGGGCCATTCCGTTGAGGAATTGGAGGAGGCCGTCCGGGACATCTCCAAACGCTCTCCCGTCCGTAAGATTCAGTTCAAGTGCGGCATCTGCCAGTGCGATGATCTGACTTTGCCGGTATCCGTAATCTGCAACCGCGCCTTCCTGGCGCTGAACAGCATCCGTGACGATGTGAACCGGCTGGCCGCTGCCTATGATGATCCCATAAACCAGCAGTTTTGCCGGGAACGGGAGATGGAAACCAGCTTTGAAGATGCGGTGCAGAACCAGGAGTTTGTGGTCTGGTATCAGCCCAAATATGATGTGAAGACCGAGCGCATGGTGGGCGCGGAGGCGCTGGTTCGCTGGAAAAAGCAGGACGGAACGGTGGTTTCTCCCGGTGAGTTCATTCCGCTGTTTGAGCGGGACGGCCTGATTGTCCGGCTGGACGAATATGTATTCCGTAAGGTCTGCCAAATGCAGCAGTTCCTGACAATGGAGTATGGCCGTACCCTGCCAATCTCCGTCAATCTGTCCCGAAACAGTCTGCATTACCCCGGCATGATTGAACGCTATGCCCGCATCATCCGGGAGTATCAGCTGGACGCGCAGATGGTGCCCATCGAGCTGACGGAATCTTCCGGCATGAATATGACGCAGATCAAGGAGCTTGCGCAGAAGATGGTTTCCCTGGGATTCCCCCTGCACATGGATGATTTTGGATCCGGCTATTCTTCCATCAGCAATCTCAACTCTCTGCCTTTCCATATGCTCAAGCTGGACAAGAGCCTGGTAGACTATATCGGCAATTCCCGGGGCAATCAGGTTCTGCGGCACATCATTTCTCTGGCCCATGGCCTGGAAATGGACGTGCTGGCGGAGGGCGTGGAAACCGCGGAACAGGTTCAGTTCCTGCGGGAGGTGGGCTGCGATGTGATCCAGGGCTTCTATTTCTCCCGGCCCCTGCCGGAGAGAACCTTCCTGGAAACCATTTCCGCTTGGAATCAGTCCTCCGACAATCCGGGCCTTCATGTGCGTCACGCACTGCTGATCTGACAGACTTCTTATTGCCCGCTGCATGTTGCAGCGGGCTTTTGCATGATGACAACTATTTGACAAATCTCTGAATTTTCGATAAACTGATTGCGTTACCCTGAAAAGAGAATGGCCTATGTTCTGCGCATAGGCAAAAAGTGAGGAATGATTGTGACGTTTTCCCGAAGAGTTTATGCGCTTTTGCTCAGTTTCGCCCTTCTGCCGGCTTTCTTTCCCCTGAAAGCCGCTGCGCAGGCGGAAGAACCGGAGATTGTTTCGGAAGCGGCGGTGCTGATGGATGCCCAGACCGGGCAGATTCTCTACGAAAAAAATATGGATGCGCGGATGTATCCTGCCAGCATCACAAAAATCCTCACAGGCTACTTGGCTCTTAAGTACGGAAATCCCGCCGATGAACTGACCATGAGTGAGGAAGGCTTTCGCCAGGTTCCCCGGACCTCATCCCACATAGCGCTTTTACCGGAAGAGACAATCACCCTGAAGGATGCCCTCTATGCGCTGACACTGGTCTCCGCCAACGATGCAGCCGTTGCCATTGCCGAAGGGATTTCCGGCAGCGTGGAGGATTTTGCCGCACTTATGAACCGGGAAGCTGCGCAGCTGGGGGCCTGCGACAGCCATTTCGTAAACCCCAACGGCATGCCGGATGAGAATCACTACACCACCGCCAGGGACATGGCATTGATCACGGCGGAGGCCCTGAAAATGCCGGATTTTTACACCTTTTTCGGCGCCTCGAAATATGAGCTTCCGAAGACAAACCTATCCGAAGCCAGAGACCTGGTATCCAAAAATAAGTTTATCGATGGTTCCATGGACTGTCCGGGACTTCTGATGAGCAAAACCGGCTGGACCAGCAGCGCTTTGGGAACATTGGTTACCGTTGCAAAGCGAGGCAGCACAACCCTCATTGCCGTCGCCATGAAGTCGCCGGAGCTGGAGGACAAGTATACCGATACCCAGGCGCTGTTTGATTACGGATTTGGCTGCTTTCAGCGTTCACGGCTGTCCCGGAATCTGATGGAAGACAAAATGCGTCAGCAGGGGATGGGGGAAAACGGCATTTTGGAGGGCTATACCCCTGTGGATGTATTGCTTCCCAGGAATGCGGATCCAAGGGAAATTGTCCTTACCGTTCCCGGCGGCTTCGATGCGGGGCTGGGCCTTTCCACGGTTCCGGTGTCCGTAGACATTTCCGCAGACGGGCGTGTTTTGCATCTTGCGGATCTTCTGCTGACCATTGCGGAGGCGGCGCCCCTTGCGGAAGCGGAGCCTGTCCAGGCGGCATCGGTCCTGCCCCAGGAGGAATCCACTGTTCACCCCGGCAGCCTGATCCTGCTGGGGCTGGCCGCCGCGGTTGCCCTTCTGGCTTTTGCGGCCCGAAAAAAAGTACACAGCTGATGGTTCCCCGGTGCGGCCCATGGCTGCACCGGGGTTTTATAATTAAATGTTGACAAATCAACATTATGCGTGTATACTTCTAGATGTTGAGAAATCAACCATTCTTTGGGAGGAAACGCCATGGACGAACGATTTGAAACCTTCACCGTGCTGATCAATCAGCTCAGCCGGAGCATCCGCAGAATCAAGGCAGAGCAGATGGAGTCAATCAATCTGAAGGGGCCCCATGTTTCCTGCCTCTACTATCTCAGTAAAGACGGGCCTCTGACGGCGGCAGAACTGTGCGACCTGTGCGAAGAGGACAAGGCCGCCGTTTCCAGGTCGCTGGAATATCTGGAGCAGAACGGCTACCTGCAGATCCCCGAGGGGAAGCGCTACCGCAGACCGTTGATGCTCACGCAGAAAGGGGCTGCTGCCGGCGCGGAGGTATCCAGGCGAATTGACAGTGTTGTAGCCCTGGCAAGCTGTGACGTTCAGGAAGAGGACAGACAGGCCATGTACCGTGCCCTTTCGGTTATCAGCAAAAACCTGGAACAGATCTATCAGAATCAGGAGAAACAGCTATGAGTGTGCGTATTATTGTAGATTCCTCTACGGATGTGGGAGAACAGTACCGCAGCCGGATAGAGGTGGTGCCCCTGACCCTGCATTTCGGAGATCAGGAATACTTTGACGGGGTGACCATTGACAAACAGGAGTTTTACCGCAAGCTGGTGGAGAGTGATGTGCTGCCCACCACCAGTCAGGCGACACCTGCCATGTTTGACAGCGTGTTCCGGGAGGTAGCCGCGGCAGGCGACAGCGCGGTGGTGATCTGCCTGTCCTCCAAGCTCTCCGGAACCTATCAAAGCGCCTGCATTGCGGCGGAGGACTATGAAAACATCTATGTGGTAGACAGCCTCAGTGTGGCAATCGGCACCGGTGTTCTGGCGGAATACGCGGTAAGATGCGCCGAAGAGGGGATGCCCGCTTCGCTGATTGCCAGCCTGGTAACCCAAAGGCGGGAAGACATCTGTGTCATTGCGCTGCTGGATACCCTGGAGTATCTGAAAAAAGGCGGCAGAATCAGCAAAACCGTGGCTTTCGCCGGAGGCGTACTGAACATCAAGCCCGTGGTCACCGTAACGGAAGGAGAGGTGACCCTGATCGGCAAGGCCCGAGGCTCCCGGAACGGCAATAACCTTCTGGTGGAGAAGATCCGCCAGGCCGGCGGCGTGGATTTTACCCTGCCCGTACTGCTGGGTTACACAGGGCTGAGCTCCGCTCTGCTGGACAAGTATGTGGAAGACAGCCGGGAGCTCTGGAAGGATGCTCTGGAAGAGATCCCCAGAAGCCTTCTGTGCAGCGTGATCGGTACCCATGTGGGCCCGGGAGCGGTAGCGGCCGCTTTCTTTAAAAAGGGCTAATGTCACTTGTAGGTCTTGATTTTTTTCTGTAAAACTGGTATACTCTCCCTGTATCTTTACGGAGAGTTACTCAAGTGGTCGAAGAGGCGTGACTCGAAATCTCGTAGGGCGCGGAAGCGTCGCCAGGGTTCAAATCCCTGACTCTCCGCCAGTTCGGGCAAAGGATAATGGAGGATGGAGAAGTTGAATTCTCTGTTACCCGTTATCCTTTGTTTTTATGCAGAAAGGACAGAAGAATGGACACAGTCGGGAAAAAGACAACAACCAGAGATATGACGGAGGGATCCATTGTCAGGCAGGTACTGCTGTTTTCGCTTCCTCTGATGCTGGGCAATGTGTTCCAGATGCTTTACAACACGGTGGATTCCGTGGTGGTCGGCAATTTTGTAGGTACCGAGGCTTTGGCTGCCGTGGGTGCCACCACCATGATTATCAATATGCTGGTGTTTTTCTTTAACGGCTTTGCCACCGGTGCCAGTGTGGTAATCGGGCTCTATTTCGGCGCGAAGGACATGAAATATCTGCACAAGGCCATTGAAACCACCATGGCCGCCACCTTTGTACTCAGTGTGATCTTTACGGTGGTGGGTATCCTGGGTGTGGAGCCCATGCTGAGATTCATGTCCACGCCGGAGGATGTGTTTCAGGAGGCAGCAATCTATCTGCGCATCTATAACGCGGGCTTCTCCGGCCTGCTTATCTACAACATGGGCAGCGGTGTTCTGCGGGCGGTGGGCGATACCACCCGGCCGCTCTACTTCCTGATTCTGACCAGTGTGCTCAATATGATTCTGGATTTGCTGTTTGTTGTGGTGTTTCACTGGGGCATCGCGGGCGTTGCCTATGCCACCATTCTGTCCCAGTTCATTTCCGCCGGACTGACCCTGCTGCTGCTTACCAGATCCGCGGACATCTACCGGCTTACCTGGCACGATCTGCGGATTGACAAAGCCATGCTGGGCAGGATCTTCTCCGTGGGTCTTCCTGCGGGCATTCAGTCGGTAATCACGGCCTTTTCCAATGTATTTGTACAGTCTTATATCAATTTCTTTGGGTCCGGCTGTATGGCGGGCTGGGGTTGCTACAATAAGCTGGATCAGTTTGTCATGCTGCCCATGCAGAGTATGTCCATGGCCTCCACCACGTTTGTCAGTCAGAATATCGGCGCCGGAAAGCAGAGGCGGGCAGAGCAGGGCACCTATGCAACCATCGGTCTGACGCTGTTGGTAACGGGCGTGATTGTTGCGCTGCTGATTGTCTTTGCCGCACCCAGTGTGGCGCTGTTTTCCTCGGATCAGGCGGTCATTTATTATGGTGCCCTGTTCCTGCGGGTCAATGCGGCATTCCTGCTGTTTAACTGTGTCAACCATGTGCTGGCCGGAGCACTCCGGGGAATGGGAGATTCCCGGGGACCGATGGTCATTATGCTCATCGGCTTTGTGGCAATCCGGCAGATATACCTGTTTGTGATGACCCGGTATGTTGCCAATACGCCTACGGTGGTGGGCCTGGGGTATCCGGTTGGATGGGCCTCCTGCTGTGTCATTGAAGTATGCTATTTCTTCCTTCGCCGGAAAAAGCTGCTTGGGAAGGAGAATGCCCAGTGAACACCATGGATGTCAACGGCCGTGTTTTTCAGATAGAACAGCTTCTTGGAAAGGGAAAGGGGGCTATTCCTATCTGGTGACGGACGAAGAAGGGGCGTATGTGCTCAAGCAGATCCACCATGAGCCCTGCAGCTACTATACATTCGGGGACAAGCTGGCAGCGGAGCTCCATGATTACGATCGACTGTGCCGGGCACAGGTGCCCATGCCCCGGATGCTGGATGTGGACCGTGAACAGGAGCGCATCCTGAAGGAATACATCCCGGGTCCGACGGTATCGGATTTGGTAAAAGAGGATGCATTGGACCCCGAATATTTGACGCAGGTCCGGGAACTGAGCCTTTCTCTGGAGCGGAAGGGGCTGAACATCGACTATTACCCTACGAATTTTGTAGTCCATGACGGAATGCTTTTCTATATCGATTATGAATGCAACGCTTTTGACCCGAGGTGGAGCTTTGAAAATTGGGGCGCCGCATACTGGTCCGGGACCAAGGCAACGCATGCCGGTGAAAAGGAGACGAGGGTATGACTTTTTCCTATAAACGCTATTTCTCTCTGGATCCTCCCGGAAGGGATGATTTTCGGGCGGATCGGGAGCGGATCCTGGATGCGCTGAAGCCTCTTGACGCGTCCATGCCGCTTTCCGTTATGCGCAAACTCTACCCTCTGGTTTCCGATGCCGGCTACCGGGTGACGGTTACCCTGTGCCCTGGCAGAAACGGGCTGGAAGTCACCCGGGTGGAGCCGGGGGATACCACCGGCTCGCTTTATGGTCTGGCGCTGGACATCGGCTCTACCACGCTGGAAATGGAGCTGGTGGATATGTTGTCCGGCAAAACCGTTGCCCATTCCGGCTGTGTCAACAGTCAGGTCCGGTTTGGGCTCAACATTCTGGACCGGATTCTGGCGGTGAAGGAAGACAGAAACAATCTGGAGCAGCTGCGCTGCCTGGTGGCAGAGGACATCCGGGGGCTGACGGACCAGGTCTGCGCCGGGGCCGGGATCGGCCGGGAGGAAATATCTGCCCTGATCGTAGGCGGCAATACCACGATGATCCATTTCCTGCTGGGCTGTGATCCCTGGCTGGTATTTCAGAGCCCCTACGCGCCGGTATTCTTTGACCCCGGCATCCTTTCGGCCCGTGAGCTGGATCTGCAGTTGGACTGCAATGTATACTGCTTCCCCGCAGTCGCCAACTATCTGGGCGGAGACATTACCGCCGGATTGCTGCTGACGGATCTGGATACCTCCGAAACACCGTCCATCTTTCTGGACATCGGCACCAATGGAGAATTGTGCCTTGGGTGTAAGGATTACCTGCTCATGGGTGCCGGTGCCGCCGGTCCCGCGTTGGAAGGGTTCGGCAGCCGCTACGGTATGCGGGCGGAGGAGGGCGCCATCCGGCACCTGACCATTGACAAAGGGGGAGACTTCCACCTGGAGGTCATCGGAGGGGGCGAGCCAAAAGGCATTTGCGGCACCGGCATCTTCGATCTGGTGGCCCAGTGCTATCTGGCAGGAATCATCCGGGGGGACGGTACCGTCAACCTGGACGACAAAAAGCATACGGCCCTTGTCTGGGATGAGAATCTGGAATGCTCTGTGCCCGCTGTGGTGTATGATGAAAAGCACGGTCTTTACTTTACGCAGGCGGATATTCAGGAGTTTATCCGCTGCAAGGCGGCTGCCTTTACCATGGTGGCAACGCTGCTGGATCACTGCGGCCTGACA
>JAXEMQ010000066.1:0-3945 GCA_034099845.1 Faecousia sp. | reverse complement strand
AATTGACAATTGTGGTATCCCTTCGGGATGAATTTCATTCCTTTAAATAATAAAACAAAGGGCCTTACTTTCCGTAGGGGCGGTCGTCCCCGACCGCCCGGCAGTGGTGCGTTTCCTTTTTCGGGAACGTCAGGCGAATTCGGAAGGCTGTACTTGGCTCCCCCCTTGGGGGAGCTGGCACGGCATCTGCCGTGACTGAGAGGGCCCTCTCCGCCCCAGTTTGCCAACTGGGGCACCTCTCCCATAGGGAGAGGCAAGGCGCACTGCGGGCGCATCCCCATAATCCGCTAAATCCTTCTTTTGTTAAGTCATCCCTCCAATATCCGAAGATCCCGCCTCCGGACTGCTTCCGGAGGCGGGATCTTTACTCCATTTTTCTGAGCTTATCCAGCACGGACTGAAAATAGTCCGGCAGGGGGGCGAAAACCATCACGGGGCGGCCGTCCCGGGGATGACGGAAGCACAGGGCTCCCGCGTGGAGGCACTGGCTGTCCTGGCCCAGCTCCGGTTTCTTGTGGCCGTAAACCGTATCCCCCAGGATGGGGTGGCCGATGTAGGCCATGTGCACCCGGATCTGGTGGGTGCGTCCGGTTTCCAGCCGGCAGCGGATGTGGGTATAGCCCCGAAAGCGCTCCACCACCTCCCAGTGGGTAACGGCGTTTTTGGAATTGCGCTGGGTGACACACATCTTCTTCCGGTCTGTGGGGTGCCGCCCGATGGGGGCATCCACGGTGCCCCTGTCCTCCTTGAAGGAGCCGCAGACAACGGCCTCGTAGGTCCGGGCCATGGAATGATCCTTCAGCTGGGAGGCCAGCACCGTGTGGGCAAGGTCATTTTTGGCAATGGCCAGAAGGCCCGAGGTATCCTTATCAATGCGGTGAACGATGCCCGGGCGCAGCTCTCCGTTGATGCCGGAAAGGCTATCCCCCATGGCGTAGAGCAGGCCGTTGACCAGGGTGTCGTCCTGATGCCCCGCCGCCGGGTGGACCACCAGCCCCTTGGGCTTGTTGATCACCGCCACATCCTCGTCTTCGTACACAATATCCAGGGGCATTTGCTTTGGCGCGATGTCCACTTCCCTGGGCTCCGGAATGGTCAGCTCCACGGAATCTCCCACCCTCAGCCGGTGGTTTTTCCTGGCGGGGCTGCCATTGAGCCGCACATTTCCATCGGCAATCAGCTTCTGGGCAGCGCTGCGGCTGAGACCCTCCGCGCTGCGGCTCAGGAACGCGTCCAGCCGCTCGCCGTCCATAGAGGCTTCAAGGATCATTTCTTCTCTTCCTCCCAGAATTCCTTGTTGAAAAATCCCAGACTTACAAACAGAGCGATGCAGCCACAGGTGATGAAGCAGTCCGCCACGTTGAATACCGGGAACTCCATAAACTGGGTCTCAATCATGTCCACCACATAACCCAGGCGCAGCCGGTCGATCATATTGCCCAGGCCCCCGGCATAGATTGCCGCGATCATCCACCGCTCAAAATTCGAAAAGGGCATCCTTTTGCGGAAGTACTCATAGAAAATGCCCAGGGTGAACACCAGAAAAATCAGGGCGAACAGCCACTGCATTCCCTCAAAGGAGGAAAAGGCCGCGCCGGTATTGCGCACATAGGTAAAGTCCAGGAAGCCCGGCAGAAACGCCACATGGCCCCCCAGGGGGATACTGGCCACCACCAGCGCCTTGGTAAACTGATCCGCCAGCACCACGGCGCCGACAAAAATCACATAAAACACAAACTGCATAAACATTTCCTCCGTAAAAACAGAACCATTCTATCATGGGCAGGTAGGAAAGTCAAACAATGGGGCAGAAAAAACCGCCCCGAGTATTCCCAAGGCGGTGCTGCAAAGAGCCGTATGAATTATGCCAGGAATTTCTCGGCTTCCCGGAAGAACCGGTCGAACTCCTCCTGGGTGCACTCGGCGCGCACCGTAACGGGAGCCGACAGCCGCAGGCAGAAGATTTCCATAAAGCTCTTGCCGTCTACGGTGCGGACACCGTCGGAAAGAGAGACCTTGTACAGTGGGGCCGCCATGGAAACGAAATCGTTCACATCCCGCACGGAACGTAGGCGTATTGCAAATTCCTGCATAAAAACCTCCTGTGACTGTACAAACGATTGGTTTTCGTGTATAATATGCCTGCTGTGGCCAAAAAAGACGATTTGCGTTCATTATACCATAGTCTTTGCGAAATTCAATTGTCGGTTTGGCTGATTATCACAAGGAGACGCCTGAATATTTGGCGATATTAACAATATGCGAATAGCGTTTTATACCCTGGGCTGCAAAACCAATCAGTACGAGACCCAGGCCATGGAGCAGCTGCTGGAAAAGGCGGGCTACGAAATTGGCTCCTTCGAGGAAACCAACGATGCCTATGTGATCAACACCTGCTCCGTCACCGCCATTGCGGACAAAAAGAACCGGGCCATGATCCGCCGCTGCCGCCGGGAGCATCCCGGGGCCCTCATCGGCGTGTGCGGCTGCTATACCCAGCATGACCCGGAGACGGTCCGGGCCCTGGGGGTGGATGTGCTGGGCGGCTCCGGCGGACGGCAGGTGTTTCTGGAGGATCTGACGGCCGCTCTGGAAGGAAAGGCCCACACCGATCACCTGGACAATGCCCTGGGCCGCCGGGAATTTGAAATTCTGCCGCCCGGCGGACTGGAGGAGCGGACCCGGGCCATGCTGAAGGTCCAGGACGGCTGTGTGAACTTCTGCACCTACTGCATCATTCCCTACACCAGAGGGCCCGTTCGCTCCGCGCCCCTGGACACCGCTCTGGAGCAGGCCAAAGCCATCGCCGCCCAGGGCTACCGGGAAATCGTGGTCACCGGCATTGAAATTGCCAGCTGGGGCGTGGATCTTCCGGGAAAACCCAACCTCATCGATCTGGCGGAGCAGCTTTGCCGGACGGTGCCGGAGGTGCGGATCCGTCTGGGCAGCCTTGAGCCCCGGGTGATCACCCGGGCATTCTGTGACCGGCTGAAAAGCTGCCCGAACCTCTGCCCCCAGTTCCACCTGAGTATGCAGTCCGGCTGTGATACCGTTCTTTCCAGAATGAAGCGGAAGTATGACACCGCCCGGTACTACGAAAGCGTAGAGCTGCTGCGGGAGGCCTTCCCCGGCTGCGCCGTGACCACGGATATGATTGTGGCCTTCCCGGGAGAAACCGAGGAGGAATTCCGGGAGAGCCTCCGGTTCATCCGCAAATGCGGCTTTGCGGATATGCACATTTTCCCCTATTCCCGCCGCCCCGGCACACCGGCAGACAAAATGCCCGGTCAGTTGGGCAACGCCATAAAGGAGGCCCGGAGCAGGGAGGCCATTGCCGTTGCCGCGGAGATGAACCGGGCTTACCGGGAAAGCATGGTGGGCTCTACCCAGGCGGTGCTGTTTGAAGACAAGCACCTTTCCCTCTATGCCGGCCACACCCCCAACTATATGAAGGTATACGCCGCCGGGGAGGACCTCCACAACCGGCTGCGGCAGGTGACCATCACCGGCCTCTACGAAGACGGCCTCTTCGGCGTGTTGAAGGAAGACTGACGGAAATAGGGAGCTTTGGTGAATTGTCAATTGACCTCTTTTCCCTCCGCAAGCAAACCCCCCGCCTTTTCAAGGGCGGGGGAATCTGTTTATCGGGTTTCCTGCACCGGCAGAGGCGAGATCACCGGCTTTCCCTCCCGGTCCAGCAGCACCGTCATGCCGCCGGCATAGCCGTTCTGATGGAAGAGATAATTGACGCCGGTCTGGGTATCCACCCAGATTTCCGTGGTGCCGAACACCCCCTGACTCAGGGTGCGGACAAAACGCTTCTCCATAACCTTCTCCTTTTCACGCTGTTTTCAGGAAGACTGCAAACAATTTTCGAAAAACTCCCCCGCCGCTTGTGGGCGGCGGGGGATTGGGGTTACTCCTTGGTGCTTTCCACGATGCCGT
>JAXEMQ010000060.1:0-10477 GCA_034099845.1 Faecousia sp. | reverse complement strand
TTTTCCGTTTCCTTTGTCAGTTCTTCCATAAAAATGCCTCCCGAACCTATGATGGTTCTATCATAGGTTTCGGGAGGTTATTTGTCAAATACTTCCTTAGAAAATATCGAATGATTGTGGGATTACAGCTTTTGAACGAACAGTGCCCGAATGGCATTCAGCACCGCAAGCACCATAACGCCCACATCCGCAAAGATGGCAAACCACATATTCGCAATGCCAAGAGCCCCCAGCAGCAGGCAAATCAGCTTCACGCTGATGGCAAAAACGATGTTCTGGTATACAATCCCCAGGCACTTCCGGGAAATACGGATTGCCTTTGCAATCTTTTCGGGATCATCGTCCATCAGAACAATGTCCGCCGCCTCGATGGCCGCGTCAGATCCCATGGCTCCCATGGCAATGCCGATGTCCGCCCGGGACAGAACCGGCGCGTCGTTGATGCCGTCGCCTACAAAAGCCAGCTTCCCCCGTTTCTTTTGGGCCAGCAGTTCCTCTACCTTGCCCACCTTGTCACCGGGCAGGAGCTCGCTGTATACGGTGTCAATCCCCAATTCCTCCGCGATTTGCCGGGCCACCGCGTCAATATCGCCGGTGAGCATTACCGTATGGGTCACTCCGGACCGGCGCAGCTCCTCCATGGCATGTTTGGAGGAGGGTTTGAGAATATCGGAAATGACAATGTGTCCGGCATACTGTCCATCCAGCGCCACATGAATAATGGTGCCGGCGCAATGGCAGTCCCGATACTCCACCCCCAGCCGCCGCATCAGCTTCCGGTTGCCCGCCGCCACGGACACGCCGTCCACCCTGGCGGCAACACCCTCGCCGCTGATTTCCTGAATGTCGGAAACCCGGCTGCGGTCCAGGGGCTTTCCATAGGCTGCCTGAAGGCTTTTGCTGATGGGATGAGAAGAAGCGCTCTCCGCCAAGGCGGTATACTCCAGGAGCTTTTCCTCTTCCAGTGTATGATGATGGATCCCGGTCACTTCAAACACCCCCCGGGTCAGGGTGCCGGTTTTATCAAAAACCACGGTGGTTACATCCGCCAAGGTTTCCAGATAGTTGGATCCCTTGACCAGAACACCCTCCCGGCTGGCACCGCCGATGCCCGCAAAAAAGCTCAGCGGAATGGAGATCACCAGGGCGCAGGGACAGGACATCACCAGGAATGTGAGCGCCCGGTAGATCCACCGGCCCCACCCGGCGGCACCGCCCAGGATCATACCGGCAACCGGCGGCAACACCGCCAGCGCCAGCGCCGCATAGCATACGGCAGGGGTATAAACCCGGGCAAACCGCGCGATAAAGTTTTCGCTCCTGGATTTCCGGGAGGAAGCATTCTCCACCAGGTCCAGAATTTTGGAAACCGTGGATTCCCCAAACTCCTTTTTGGTGCGGACCTTGAGCACGCCGGAAAGATTGATGCAGCCGGAGATGATCTCCTCTCCAACGGTCACATCCCTGGGGATACTCTCACCGGTCAGCGCGGCGGTGTTCAGCGTGGAGGTGCCTTCCTCCACAACGCCGTCGATGGGCACCTTTTCACCGGGCTGCACCACGATCAGCGTACCAACCTCCACTTCGTCGGGATCCACCTTCTCCAGAACGCCATCCCGCTCCACATTGGCATAATCCGGGCGGATGTCCATAAGCTCACTGATGTTGCGGCGACTCTTGCCCACCGCATAGCTCTGGAACCACTCACCGACCTGGTAGAACAGCATCACGGCAATGGCCTCCAGGTAATCCCCTTCCATGGCGGTCCCGTCCTGATAAATGGCCAGGGCCAGGGCCCCCAGGGTGGCAACCGCCATCAGAAAGCATTCATCGAAGACCTGACGGTTCCGGATGCCCTTCCAGGCCTTTTTCAGAATGTCTCCGCCGATTACATAGTAGACCGCCAGATAGAGCGCCAGGCGCACCCATCGGCCAAAGGCGCCGAACGCGTCCCGGAAAACCACAGTGGGGATCAGCTGCAGAATGAGCAGCATGGCGGCGGATGCCAGAATGCGGATCAGCATCTTTTTCTGTTTTTTGGTCATGGCACGGATCCTTCCTTTTCCCAGAGTAACCGTATCAGCGGCGGGGATTTTGCCCCGTCTTCTGAATCAGAAGAAAATCTCGCAGTCGTCTTCCACTTTCTTGCAGTTGGCAAGCACCTGCTCCATAGTGGCCTTCACATCCACGCCGTCCTCAAACGAAACGATCATCTTCAGGGTCATAAAGTTTACGGTGCAGTCTTTCACACCGGCAGTCCGTCTGGCGGCCTCTTCCATCTTATTGGCGCAGTTGGCGCAGTCCACTTCGATCTTGTAGGTCTTCTTCATAACGTGTACTTCCTTTCTGTTTAACGATTAAGCGATTGTTTAATTGTTTGTGGTATCATCATATCACGTTTCCCCGGTTTGTCAAGTAGTTTTCGCAGATTTTTGGGAATCATGACCGGGGCAATGTGTTTCTTCCGATCTGCCTTTCCCCCCGGAGCCCGGGCGATTTTTTGCGGGAAACCGTCACCTTTCCCCGGAGAAAGGAATAGGCTGAACCGAAGAACCATTCTTCGGAATCCGGAAAAATGAGGTGTTTCAATGCTGAGACTCTGTGATATTGCCCCGGGCCAGGGGGCTTGTGTCTGCGGCCTGGCTACCCAGGGAACCATGCGCCGCAGACTGCTGGAGTTGGGACTGGTGGACGGAACCATGGTGGAATGCCTGGGCCGCAGTCCCTGGGGGGATCCCTCCGCTTTTCTGATCCGGGGTGCCGTCATCGCCCTGCGAAAGGCGGACTGTGCCGGGATTCTGGTGCAGCCGAAAGGTCAGGAGGCAGCCCCATGGGATTGACCCGCTCCTCCGTAGGCCGCATGGCGGAAGCCCGACCCGGAACGGCTGCCCCGGCCGGCCACTGCATTGCCCTGGCCGGAAATCCAAACGTAGGCAAATCCACCCTGTTCAATACTCTCACCGGCCTGCGGCAGCACACCGGCAACTGGCCCGGAAAAACCGTCGCCATGGCTCAGGGGAAATGCCGTCTGGGAACGGAAACCTACTGCCTTACCGACCTGCCGGGCACCTATTCTCTTCTGTCTCACTCACCCGAGGAACAGGTAGCCAGAAGCTACCTATGTTCCGGCACCGCGGAAGCCGTGGTGGTGGTATGCGACGCCACCTGTCTGGAACGAAATCTGAATCTCGTTTTGCAGATCCTGGAGATCACCCCCCGTGTTCTGGTTTGCGTCAACCTGATGGACGAAGCCCGGCGCAGGGGAATCCGGGTGGATCTTTCCGGACTGTCGGAAAAGCTGGGGGTTCCGGTTGTGGGTGCCGTTGCCCGGAAGAAGCAGAGCGCCCGGCTGGTTCTGCGGGAACTGGACCGGCTGCTGCGGAGTTCTCCGCCGCCTCACCCGGCAGCGGTCCCCTATCCGGCCGCCATTGAAGAAGCTCTTTCCAGGATGGAACCCACCGATTCCCCGCTGAACCCCCGGTTTGTAAAGCTCAAGCGGCTGGAGGGCGATCCCGAAATGCTGAAGGAGCTTGGTCTTCCGGAGACGGACCCGGAAATCCTTGCCGGATTGGATGCCGCCGGAATGTCCCCTCAGCTGGTCCGGGACTCCCTGGCCGCCGGGCCGGTACAGCTGGCAGAAAGAATCTGCCGGGATGTGATTACATACGCCTCTTCCGGATACGCCCAAAGGGACAGGGCGCTGGACCGGGTGCTCACCGGGAGAATATCCGGCGGGCTTGTCATGCTGGGACTGCTGGCCTTTCTATTCTGGCTGACCATTGTGGGTGCCAACTATCTGTCCGATGGCTTGCAGTGGGTTTTTGATCAGGGAGAAGCACAATTGGCCGGGCTTCTTCGGAATGCCCCCGGGTGGCTCTTTGGGCTGCTCATTCGGGGCGCCTATCGGACCACCGCCTGGGTTTGCGCTGTCATGCTGCCGCCAATGGCAATCTTTTTCCCACTGTTTACCCTGCTGGAGGATGTGGGGTATCTGCCGAGAATCGCCTACAATCTGGATAAGCCCTTCTGCTGCTGCCGGGCCTGCGGAAAGCAAGCCCTGACCATGTGTATGGGCTTCGGCTGCAATGCCGCCGGGGTGGTGGGCTGCCGGATCATCGACTCTCCCAGAGAACGGATGCTCGCCATATTGACCAACAGCTTTGTTCCCTGCAACGGAAGGTTCCCCCTGCTCATCGCCATGCTGACCATGTTTTTCCGCGGAACCGGCGGTGCCGTCTGGCAGGCGGCCCTGCTGACTCTGGTGGTTGCGCTGTCCGTTGCCATGACCCTGGCTGCCACCAGGCTGCTCAGCGCCACCCTTCTGAAAGGACGTCCTTCCGCCTTTGCCCTGGAGCTTCCGCCCTACCGAATACCCCAGGTCGGAAGCGTGCTGGTCCGCTCCATGCTGGATCGGAGTCTGTTCGTTCTTGGCCGGGCTGCCGCGGTGGCTGCTCCTGCCGGAATGCTTCTGTGGATCATGGGCAACATTTCCGTTGGGGGCAGCACGCTTTTATCCTATTGCGGCGCTTTTCTGGAGCCCATTGGACGATGGCTGGGCCTGGATGGCGTCATCCTGCTGGCTTTCATTCTGGGGCTGCCCGCCAATGAGATCGTCCTGCCCATTGCGCTGATGGCCTACCTGTGTCAGGGCAGTCTGACCCAGCTGGGAGAACTGAGCCGGGTTCGGGATGTGCTGCTGGCCAACGGCTGGCGGTGGCAGACAGCCGTGTGTATGCTGCTGTTTACCCTGTTTCACTGGCCCTGCTCCACGACGCTGCTGACCATCCGAAAGGAGACCGGTTCCTGGCGTTGGACCATCCTTGCCTTTGTCCTTCCCACCGGATTCGGGATCCTCCTCTGCCGCGTTTTTACGTTGCTTGCGGGATAAGCGGTTGCCGGATTGGGGATAATGGTGTATGATAGAAAAAACACAGTCGATAAGGAGTAGACCATGGCACCCACCCAACCGGTTTTGACAAAATATGAAGTCCGGCTTTCCGGCCTGCCGGAAGCTTTCGACGGTTTTGTCATCGCTTTGATTTCCGATGTTCATGGGCAGGTGGCCCAATCTCTTTTGGATCAGCTCCGATCCTGCCGGCCGGAGCTGATTGCCGTCACCGGTGATCTGATTGATTCCGGGAAACCGGAGACCACCGCCGCTCTTTCCTTCCTCCGGAATGCCCTTACCGTCGCTCCCTGTTTCTTTGTTCCCGGCAACCACGAAAGCCGGCTGCCCGCCTATCCCCGGATCCGTGCCGGACTGCAAAAGCTGGGCGTGACGGTTCTGGAAGACCGGGCCGTCTCCCTCCACCGGGGCAGCAGCGAACTGCGGCTGCTGGGGTTGGCCGACCCCGGCTTCCCCGGAGGCGAAGCCCGGATGGAACGGGCACTGAAAGCCATGTGCGGCAATGGCCGTTTCCGGCTGCTTCTGTCCCACCGTCCGGAGTATTTCCCCATGTACGCCCGATACGGTGTAGAGCTGACTCTGTCCGGCCACGCCCACGGCGGCCAGATCCGCCTTCCCGGTGTGAATGGTCTGTTTGCCCCGGGGCAGGGATTCTTCCCAAAATGGGCCGGCGGTGTGTATCGGGAAGCGAACAGCACCCTGATCGTCAGCCGTGGCCTGAGCCACCGCCCGCCGCTTCGCATCGGAAATCCCACGGAGCTGGTAAGCATCACGCTGCGTATCTGACACCCTGCCGGTGAGCTTTGGATATGGGCAAGGCATTTTCTTTCCGGAAAAAGGGCTTGACTTTTCCGGCTATTTCATGTATAATCCAACGTGTTCCAGCTATGGAGGCTTAGCTCAGCTGGTTAGAGCGCATGCTTCACACGCATGAGGTCACAGGTTCGAGTCCCGTAGTCTCCACCAATAGAAAAGCACCGCCGTTGGCGGTGCTTTTCTATTGGTGGAACAGGGACTCGAACCCATCAAATGCAAGTGTCCTGTGGACACTTGCCAGCCGCCGGCTGGACGGCGGCTGCTCCATAGCGCAATTGAGTCCCGTAGTCTTGCTCAACTTCTACGCACCGCCCCTCCGGGCGGTGTTTTCTTTTCGTTCTCCCATGGCAAACCCCACATTTCCATTGGAGCTGCGATCCCACGGAAATGCGGGGTTATTGGCCCCCTTTGGGACCCTGCGAAGGCCTAGGGAATCAACATGACCAACGTTCCAACCACAATGGCCAGCAGTCCGGCAAAGGCCCTTTTGGACAGACGCTCCCGGAATACGAGATAGGAAAACAGAATGGTAACCAGAATGCTGAGCTTGTCAATGGGAACCACCACACTTGCCAGTCCATCCTGCAGCGCCCGATAGTAGCACAGCCAGGATGCCCCGGTGGCAAGCCCCGACAGGCAAATAAAGCCAAGCTCTTTCTTTGGAATATTCCGGACCGTTTTCTGTTTTCCCGTGGCAAAAACCATCACCCAGGACATTGCCAGAACCACAACGGTACGAATGGCCGTTCCAAGATTGGATTCCACGCCGGAAATCCCCACTTTTCCGAGAATTGAGGTCAGGCTGGCAAACACAGCGGCGCCAACCGCGTACAGCAGCCAGCCCTTGCCTTTGGCCTGTCCCGGATTGACGTCCCTTTTCTCAATCATCAGGAAAGTGCCGATGGCAATCAACACAACACCGATGATCTTCGGCAGGCTGACGGCTTCGTGAAGGAACAGAAAAGCCAGGAGTATGGTCAGAATGGTGCTGGATTTGTCAATGGGCACCACCTTATTGATGTCTCCAAGCTGCAGCGCCTTAAAATAGCAGAGCCAGGACGCTCCGGTTGCCAAACCGGACAGAACCAAAAACAGCAGCGTTTTTCCTTCTATCCTGCCGATTTGCTTCTGTGATCCCACCACAAATACCATCAGCCAGGAAAAGATCAGTACAACAATGGTACGGATGGCCGTCGCCACCGTTGAATCCGTTTTCCGGATTCCGCATTTTGCCAGAATGGAGGTCACACCCGCGAAAAAAGCCGAACCGAACGCAACTACAATCCACATCATTTTTACCCCCAAAACAATTTCACCTGTGCGCCCCACCGTTTCCATGCGGCATGGATGGACAGACTCTTCGATTACACCGCGAGTTCCAGCATATTCCAGGACGCTTCCGGCAGCGCAACCACGCTGCCGCCGCCAATGGGCAGGTCCCTGGGGCACACCGGCGCGGAATCGGCGGTGTTGCCTTAGAATCACATAACCGGATGCAAAGGCGAAACCGCCGCAGCAGTTCCAAAGAACTGCTTCTGCGGCTGATTTTGCTTAGCGGACGTATTCAATAACCACGCAGCGGTTGGGCTCTACACCGGTGGAATGGGTGGTGATGTTCTCCATATCCTGCAGAGCCGCATGGATCACATGCCGCTCATAGGCGTTCATGGGCTCCAGGGTGGTGCGGCGGCGGGCCTTCAGGACCTGCTGTGCCTTCTTGCGGGCATAGCGGCGCAGACTCTCCTCCCTCTTCTGGCGGTAGGCCTCTGCATCCACATTCACACGGATGTGACCTTCCACATCCCGGTTTACCGCGTAGTTGCACAGATGCTGAATGGCATCCAGGGTATCACCCCGGCGACCGATCAGATAGCCCAGGTCCTCACCCACCAGATCCACCCGGTAGGTGCTGCCGGACTCCTTCCAGCAGTGGGGAACCGCGTTGGAATCCATATGCTCCAGCAGGCCCTTGATAAACCGCTCAATCTTCTCTTCCACGGAGCCCTCCGGCGCGGGCGCATACTCCCTGGGTGCCGCGGGCGCTTTGGGTGCTTCTGGCTTGGGCTGTTTGGGTGCCTTGGGAGGACGCTGCTTGGGCGCCTCAGGGGCCTTGGGAGCCTCGGCGGGCTTGGGAACTGCCTGCTTCGGGGTCTCCGGGGCCTTGGGCATTTCCGGCTTGGGAGTGGGCTTGGGTTCTTCCGGTGCCTTCTGGGCCGCGGGCTTGGGCTTGCGGGAAGCGGAAGACAGGGCAACCTTGGGGGCAGCGGGCACTTCGTCGGGAGCCTCATAGGTCACCTGCACCTTGGCAGGCTGGGCGCCCAGGCCCAGGAAACCGCCCTTGGCCTGCTGCAGCACCTGAACGGACACACTGTCCCGATCCAGGCCCAGCTGAGCCAATGCGGACTCAATGGCAAGATCAATGGTTTTTCCGGTGGCAACAAGTGTCTTTTCCATGATTTAATTCTCCTTCGCGTCAGACGCGTAACGGTTGGGATCGTAGGCACGGCCTTTGCAGTAGGGACGGTCTGCAATACCGGACAGAGGCAGGTTTTCCTCTTCATCCTCCACCAGTTTGCCCTTCTTCATGGCGTATTCCTTGGCGGCGGCGGCTTTCTGGGCGGCCTCGGCATCCCGCTGCTGCTTCTGCAGCCGCTTTTTGCTGGTATTCTCGGTGATGCCGTCGGGATTCTCGGCACGGCGCTGGGCGCGGATGCGCTCCTTCTCGGCCTCAATCCGGTCCTGCTCCAGGCGCCGCTTCAGGCGCTCCGCATCCTCGGCATCATAGATCTTGCGGTAACGGTTGTTGAGGATCACATCCTCCACGGTACGCACCACACCGCCCACAAACCAGTACAGGGACAGGGCGCAGGGAACGGTAAAGCCGATCCACAGCATCATCAGCGGCATGGTCCACATCATCACCTTGTTGGTCTGAGCGGTCTGGGAATTCTCAGCGGTTTCCTTATCCTGGATGCCGTCCTTATCGGTAACCAGGGAATCGTTCATCTTCTGCATGATGAGCATGGAGACCACCTGATAACCGGCGGAGCACAGAGCAATGAGCAGCGCGCCGATGTGGGCCCAGTTCCAGGCCCAGGTGGAAGCAAATACATTAAACTGGGGCACGGCACCCAGATCGATGCCAATAAAGCCAAAATTGATGCCCTCCAGAGCAATATCGCCGATGGCGGGAATGGCCGCCTTAATGGCCTCCGCGTACTGGGGAATGTACTGCGCGGCGATCATCTGGTGATAGTAGGCATTGCCGCCAAAGAGCTCTGGGTTGATGCCCTTGATGACTTCAACGACCTGGTTTGCCACTTCCATATTCTCGTGGAGCATGTACACAATGGGCTGACGCACAACGGTGTACAGCGGCAGCAGCAGCAGCATGGGAACAAAGCTCCACAGGCAGCCGCCGCCCATGGAAACACCCTCTTCCCGGTACAGGTCCTGCATGGCCTGATTCTGGCGGGCGGGGTCATTGGCATAACGGCGCTGAATCTCCTGCAGCTGGGGGGTCAGCCGGGACATTTTCATCATGCTCTTTTTGGATTTCGCGGTAATGGGCAGGAGCACCAGCTGCACAATAACGGAAAACAGGATCAGCGCGAAGCCGTAGTTATTGGTCAGCCGATACAGGGCCTCCATCAGGTAGCCGAAGGGCACCTGGATAATGTCTGCAATGTGAAATGCTAACATGGACGTTCCTCCTTATGATTTTGGAAGTCACGGCACCGGGTCATAAATATCCCGGTGGGAAAAGGGATGGCAGCGCAGAAGCCGCCGCAGGGCCAGAAGCCCTCCTTTCCAGGCACCGTATTTGGAAATTGCCTGGAACGCATACTCGGAACAGGTGGGACGAAACCGGCACCTGGCTGGGAAGTAGGGAGAAATGCTCTGCTGATAGAAACGGATCAGCCACAAAAGAACGCTTTTCACTGTTTTCCCTCCGTCTGGCGAAGAATGCCCGCCTTTTTTGCCAGAGCCAGATAGCTGGCTGTCAGGGCATCAAAGGGTGCCTCCACCGCGCGGGTTCTGGCAACCACCACACTGTCGTAGCCCGGCAGGAACCGCTGCTCGTTCAGGCGGTAGACCTCCCGCAGGCGACGGCGTGTCCGGTTCCGCACCACGGCATGACCCAGCTTTTTGCTGACGGTGATGCCCACCCGGTTCCGGTCTGTCCGGTTTTTCCGGGCATAGAGGGCAAGATACCCATCGCAATAGCCCTTGCTGTGGTAAAGCCGCTGAAAAATATGATTGAATTTCAACGCGCCGGAAAACTTCATGAATGCTTCTCCTGTTGTCCTCTTTCCAAATGAATTCCTTCATCCGAAACAGGTGCTTTTGGAAACTGTTTTTTGAGGATTGGGCCGAGAGATTTTGTTTCGGAAAAAGCATTGGAAGGTTCGGAATACTTTGTGTATTTCGGACCTTTCAATGTGCATTTCCGGGGCAAAAGATCCGGTCCAAGCCGTAAAAGGGCAGTTTTCAAATGCACCAGCTAAAAAGGGAGCGGGGCGAATGTGTCATTCACCCCGCTGTAGCTCCCGTTTCGCTTTAGAGCTCATTTTTCCTGTGTTCCACACGATAGCTCATCAGGCGGACAGAACCTTGCGGCCTCTTGCACGGCGGCGGGCCAGAACCTTACGGCCATTGGCAGTAGCCATTCTCTGGCGGAAACCGTGAACCTTGGAACGGTGACGATTGCTGGGCTGGTAGGTACGCTTCATTCGGGATACACCTCCTGTACTT
>JAXEMQ010000056.1:0-14305 GCA_034099845.1 Faecousia sp. | reverse complement strand
CCGGCCGATGGTATTAAAGGTCAGGGTGGGGCAGGTGTCATCGGTGTCCATGATCTTGCCGTAGGGCACCAGTCCCAGCTTGATGAGGGCCTGGAAGCCGTTGCAGATGCCGCACATCAGGCCGTCCCGCTCTTCCAGCAGCTTCATAACCTGCTCCTTGATGGCAGGGTTCCGGAAGAACGCGGTAATGAACTTGGCGGAGCCATCGGGCTCATCGCCGCCGGAGAAGCCGCCGGGGATGAAGATCATCTGGCTGTCCGCAATCCGCCGCGCCACATCCTCCACACTTCTGGCCACATCCTCGGCGGTCAGGTTGCGGATGACCGCAATATCCGCTTCGCCGCCGGCAGCCATGACCGCCCGAGCGGAATCGTACTCGCAGTTGGTGCCGGGGAAGACCGGGATCAACACCCGGGGCCTGGCGGTCTTGACCACGGGGGCCAGGGAAGCGCCGCCCTCCGCCGCAAAGGCGGGGATCTTTTCGGTGGTCTCCACGGTCTTGGTGGGATAGACCTTTTCCAGCACGGCGGTGTTCATCTCGTACAGCTCCGCAATGGTGGCGGATTCGTCCCGGATGGTGATGGTGGGTTCGGCGGTGGTGTAGCCGATGCGGAAGCCAAAATCGCAGTCCTCGGTGAGCTCTGCCACAATGTCGCCATAGGCGGGGCCGAACTGCATCACAGCACCCTCCTCAGAGGCAAAACCGATGCCGTTACCGAAGGACATCTTCATCACGGCCTCGCCCTCGCCGCCGGCATCCATGGCCCAGGCGGCCACGACCTTACCGGCCTTGCACAGTTCGTGGAACTTCTCCCAGCTCTCCTTCAGTGCTTTGTAGCTGCTGACACTGGAGGGGCCGAAACGGTAGACGGGGTGGCCGGCTTCCTTGAACTCCGGGGAGATGACCTCCTCTGCCTTCAGGGGAGCAATGGCGAAGGAAATGACCGTGGGGGGCACATCCTTATCCAGGAAGGTGCCGGACATGGAGTCCTTGCCACCGATGGCAGCGGCACCCAGCCCCAGCTGGGCATCCAGCGCGCCCAGCAGCGCCTGGAAGGGCTTGCCCCAGCGGGTCGGCTCGTTTCTCAGCTTCTCAAAGAACTCCTGCAGGGTGAGGTAGGCTTTTTTATAGTCCGCGCCCGCGGCGACGATCTTCGCCATGGAGGAAACCACGCTGGCCTGGGCGCCCCGGAAGGGATCGGCACTGAGCAGCTCCGGATCGCAACCCCAGGCCATGACGCTGGCAGCATCGGTCACTTCCCCAGGCAGCACCGGCAGCTTCGCCGCCATAGCCTGGGCAGGGGTGGCCTGGTTCTTGCCGCCGAAGGGCATCAGCAGGCTGCCCGCGCCGATGGTGGCATCGAAGCGCTCCACCAGGCCCCTCTGGGAGGCAAACTTCAGCTGGGAAGCCAGGTCCTTCAGTCCGGTGTAGACAGGCGCGTATTCCTTCCCGGCGGGCACTTCCACCTGGGCGTGCTTCACGGCGCCGTTGGTGTTCAGGAAGTCCCGGGACAGGTTGGCAATCTCTCTGCCCTTCCAGGTCATGACCATCCGGGCTTCTTCCGTGACCACAGCCACCCGGTAGGCCTCCAGATTCTCCTTTTCCGCGGCGGCAATGAAGGCATCCGCATCCTCGGGGGCAACGACCACCGCCATACGCTCCTGAGATTCGGAGATGGCAAGCTCCGTGCCATCCAGGCCCTCGTATTTCTTCCGCACAGC
Source organism: Faecousia sp. (assembly GCA_034099845.1). Lineage (GTDB taxonomy): Bacteria > Bacillota > Clostridia > Oscillospirales > Oscillospiraceae > Faecousia. Next base: position 12,583 of record JAXEMQ010000056.1, on the reverse strand, counting down.
GTCCAGATCGATGCGCAGGCCGTCGGCCAGCTCGCCGATGGCAACGGACACGCCGCCGGCACCAAAGTCATTGCAGCGCTTGATGAGCCGGGTGACCTTGCCGTCCCGGAACAGGCGCTGGATCTTCCGCTCCTCGGGGGCGTTGCCCTTCTGCACCTCGGAGGCCATGGTGGTCAGGGATTTCAGGTTGTGGCTCTTAGAGGAGCCGGTGGCGCCGCCGATGCCGTCACGACCGGTGCGGCCGCCCAGCAGGATGACCACGTCCCCGGGGGCAGGGCACTCCCGGCGGACATTGCCCGCGGGGGCGGCGGCAACCACCGCGCCGCACTCCAGGCGCTTGGCAACATACCCCTCGTGGTACAGCTCGGCAACGTGGCCGGTGGCCAGACCGATCTGATTGCCGTAGGAGGAGTAGCCCGCGGCGGCGGTCTGGCAGAGCTTTCGCTGGGGGAGCTTACCGGGGAGGGTGTCCTTCAAAGAGGTGCGGGGATCTCCCGCGCCGGTGACCCGCATGGCCTGATGCACATAGGCCCGGCCGGACAGGGGGTCCCGGATGCAGCCGCCGATGCAGGTGGCCGCGCCGCCGAAGGGCTCGATCTCCGTGGGATGGTTGTGGGTTTCGTTCTTGAACATCAGCAGCCAGTCCTGGTCTTCCCCGTTGACCCTGGCGGTGACATGGATGGAGCAGGCATTGATCTCCTCGCTCTCGTCCAGTTCGGGTAAGACCCCCCGCTTTTTCAGGGTCTTGGCGCCGATGGTGGCAATGTCCATCAGGGTCTGGGGCCGCTTGGCGGCCTTCTCCTCCCCATAGACCTCCACCCGGGCATCCAGGTACTGCTGATAGGCCTTCTGCACCTGCGCATCGTGGATAACCACGTTGTCCAGGTGTGTGGAGAAGGTGGTGTGGCGGCAGTGGTCAGACCAGTAGGTATCCACCACCCGGATCTCGGTGATGGTGGGATCCCGGTGCTCCTCCTCCCGGAAGTAGTTCTGCAGGAACCTGAGGTCGTCCAGATCCATGGCAAGGCCCAGCTTGTCCAGAAGCTCGGACAGGGCAACCTCGTCCATGGCGGTGAAGCCGGTGACGGTGGCCACGGTCTCGGGCGCGGCGTAGGCCATGGCCAGGGTCTCGGGCTTTTCCAGAGAGGCCTCCCGGCTTTCCACGGCGTTGATTACATATTTCTTGATGGCCGCCACGTCCGCCTCACTGAGGGAGCCGGACAGCACATACACCTTGGCAGTGCGCACTGTGGGGCGATTTCCCTGGGAGATAATCTGGATGCACTGGGCTGCGGAATCTGCCCGCTGGTCGTACTGGCCGGGCAGGGGCTCCACGGCGAAGACCACATCCCCCTGGGGCACCTCATAGCTGACGGTATCCACCTGGGGCTCGGAGAAGACGGTGTTCACGGCGTAGGCGAACAGGCCCTCGTCCATGTTTTCCGCGTCATAGCGGTTCAGCACCCGCAGGCCGGTCAGGCCCTTGATCTGCAAAAAGTCCCGGATTTCCCGCAGCAGACCCTGGGCTTCATGGGTCTGGCCTTCCTTTTTTTCTACGTATACACGATATACCATCTGGCAAGTCCTCCCTTTTATTTCAGCGCCTGCATGGCACGGCGGCCAATGTCGCTTCTTCGGTAAGCGCCCTCAAACCGGACGCCGTCGGAGAGCCGATAGGCCTCCCGGATCGCTTCTTCCAGGGTATCCGCCACGGCGGTGGTGCCGGTGACCCGGCCGCCAGAGGTGAGCAGCTCCCCATTTTCCCCCAGCTTGGCCCCGGCAACAAACGTGTGGGCAGCAGCCTCGGGTGTCATGGTGATGGGGAAGCCCTTTTTGTAGGAAACAGGATAGCCCTGGGAGGCAAGGATCACGCAGCAGGCGTGCCTGTGATCGAATTTGACCTCCGTCTCGGAGAGCGTCCCGTTGGTGGTTGCCTGCATGATGGTCAGCAGATCGCTTTCCAGCAGGGGCAGCACCACCTGGGTCTCCGGATCGCCGAACCGGCAGTTGTACTCAATGACCTTGGGGCCATTGGGCGTGAGCATCAGGCCGAAGTACAGGCAGCCCCGGAAGGTTCTGCCCTCGGCATTCATGGCCGCAATGGTGGGCAGGAAGATTTTTTCCATGCACTCCCGGGCAACTTCCGGTGTATAGTAGGGGTTGGGCGCCACGGTGCCCATACCGCCGGTGTTGAGGCCCGTGTCGTTATCCCCGATGCGCTTGTGGTCCATGGAGGACACCATGGGCTTTACCACCTTGCCGTCAGTGAAGGCCAGCACACTGACCTCCGGTCCGGTGAGGAATTCCTCAATAACCACGCGGCTGCCCGAGGCTCCAAACATTCCGTTTGCCATCATGTCGGTCACCGCCCGGTTTGCCTCCTCCCGGGTCTGCGCAATGATCACGCCCTTGCCCAGAGCCAGGCCGTCGGCCTTGATGACTGTGGGGATCGGCGCCGTTTCCAGATACTTGAGGGCGGCGTCCAGTTCCTCAAAAACCTCATACCGTGCCGTGGGGATGCCGTATTTCTTCATCAGGTTCTTGGAAAAGACCTTGCTGCCCTCGATGATGGCCGCGTTGGCGCTGGGTCCGAAGCAGGGAATCCCCCTTTCCGTCAGTGCGTCCACAGCGCCGAGAACCAGAGGATCGTCCGGCGCGACCACCGCGTAATCGATGCCATTCTGCACGGCAAATTCCACAATCCTGGGAATATCCGTGGCGCCGATGGGAACGCAGACCGCATCGGCGGCAATGCCGCCGTTTCCGGGCAGGGCGTAAATCGTTTCCACGGAAGGATTCTCTTTCAGCTTTTTAATGATGGCGTGTTCTCGGCCGCCGCCGCCGACTACTAACAATTTCATAAATCAATACCCCTTTGTATAGATGCAAGATAGTAGATATAAGATATTCGGCTGTTCCCGTATGCGCTTACCTGTCTCGTATCCGGCATCTTGTATCTTCGTATCTGAAATCAGTGGTGGAACAGGCGCATACCGGTAAAGGCCATGACAATGTTGTCCTTGTCGCACTCGGCAATCACCAGGTCATCCCGGATAGAGCCGCCGGGCTGGGCAATATAGCTGACACCGGAAGCATAGGCCCGCTTGATGTTATCCGCAAAGGGGAAGAACGCGTCGGAACCCAGGGCAACACCCCGGATGGCGCCCAGGAAGGCCCGCTTGTCTTCCTCCGTCAGGCGCTCGGGCTGGCGGGTAAAGTAGTTCTGCCAGATGCCGTCGGCGCAAACGTCCTCTTCATTGCCGTTGATGTAGCCATCGATGACATTGTCCCGATTGGGTCTGCCCAGGTCCTCACGGAAGGGCAGGTTCAGGGTCTTGGGGTGCTGGCGCAGGAACCAGGTATCCGCCTTGGAGCCTGCCAGCCGGGTGCAGTGGATCCGGGACTGCTGTCCGGCGCCTACACCGATGGCCTGGCCGTCATAGGCAAAGCACACGGAATTGGACTGGGTATACTTCAGCGTGATGAGCGCCACAATAAGGTCCACCTTGGCGCTCTCCGGCAGGTTTTTGTTTTCGGTAACGATGTTGTTCAGCAGTTCGGCATCGATTTTGAAGTTGTTCCGGCCCTGCTGGAAGGTAACGCCGTAGACCATCTTGGTCTCCTGGGGGGCGGGCACATAGGTTTCGTCAATGGCAACCACATTGTAGCTGCCCTTGCGCTTGGTTTTCAGAATCGCCAGGGCCTCGTCAGTATAGCCTGGGGCAATGACACCGTCGGATACCTCCCGGGCAATGAGCTTGGCGGTGGTCACATCGCACACATCGCTGAGGGCCACCCAGTCGCCGAAGGAGCACATCCGGTCCGTGCCCCGGGCCCGGGCATAGGCGCAGGCCAGGGGGCTGTCATCCAGCTCGGGCACATCGTCTACAAAGCAGGCCTTTTTCAGGTTCTCCGGCAGGAGCTTGCCCACAGCCGCAGAGGTGGGAGAAACGTGCTTAAAGGAGGTAACGGCGCACAGGCCGGTGGCTGCCTTCAGCTCCTTTACCAGCTGGTAGGAGTTCAGCGCGTCCAGGAAATTGATGTAGCCGGGGCGGCCGTTCAGAACGGTGATGGGCAGGTCGGAGCCGTCCGCCATATAGATGGAAGCGGGCTTCTGGTTGGGATTGCAGCCGTATTTCAGTTCAAATTCTTTCATTTGCGTCTCCTGTTATTCGTAGCGGTTGATGATCTTCTGCCGGTATTCGCCGGTGGCCAGGTCTGTATAGCGGACGAACAAGGAAATCTTATTGTCCTCGTTCAGGTTGTTCCAAAGGGTATTGACAAAGGCATCCATGTCCTGGGGGATTTCTACCCGTTCCGGTTCTCCCTGGAAGGTGGGGATCACGGGATTGCCGTCGCAGACATAGGTGTGCAGGAAGTGGCCCAGGCCCGCAATGGGGTCAAAATCAAAGGTGTAGCGGTTGCAGCCCGTTCCTTCCGCGTCGGAGGATTTCAGAATGGACATCTTGTAGCTGCCGTCGGGGCTCAGAAGGCCGGAAATCCGGGGGGTCCAGTTGGGCCCGTCATGCTCAAACTTCCGGGTCCGCAGCCCCTCCTCCATGGTCTTTCCCTTTTCCAGGAATTCCCGGATGGTATCGGTCTGGTCACCGTTGGTCACGATCAGCGCCCGGCCCAGCTGGCGGACAGGGTGGTATATAATGAGGCTGGGGTCCTCCATCTTGGCGGGATCGTAGGCCTCGGTGCGGATGCCATCGGGCTCCAGGCGGAACACCCGGTTGCGGCTGTTGACGCTGCGGCCCATGATGAAGTAGGCTGCCACGCTTTCCTTTCCATCCGGTGTCAGGCCCAGCACAATGCCCCGGCCGGGATAACGGTTGGAAGCCAGCAGGGCTCCCATTTCCTTGGTCTCGTAAACGTTCATTGGTTCTCCCCCTTAAGAATTCTGAATCAGCGCGGCAACGTGCTCAACAGCCCGGGGCAGCAGGATCCATTCGGCCTGCTCCATAACCCGGCGCTGCAATACTTCCGGAGTATCGCCGGGAAGAACCTCCACCGCTTTCTGATCGATGATCTCTCCCCCGTCCGGAATCTCATTCACATAATGGATGGTGGCACCCGTTACCTTAACGCCCTTGCGCAGCGCCGCTTCGTGGACCCGCAGGCCATAGAAGCCTTCACCGCAGAAGGAGGGAATCAAAGAGGGGTGCACATTGATAATTCCCTTGGGATATTTGGAGGTAAAGCCGGCAGACAGGATGCTCATAAAGCCTGCCAGAACAATAAGCCGGATTCCCTTTTCCTCCAGTTTGGCTGCCAGGGCTTCCTCAAAAGCCTGCTGGGACCCAAGCTGCTTTTTGGAGATCACGCAGCTCTCAATCCCGGCCTTCTTTGCCCGTTCCAAAGCAAAGGCCCCCGGGTTGTTGGAAACCACCAGCTTGATTTCGCCGCTGACCAGTTCTCCCCGGCTTTGGGCATCCATCAGGGCCTGCAGATTGGTTCCGCCGCCGGATACCAGCACCGCGATTTGGGTTTTCATTCCAGAATCACCTTTTCCTCGTTCTCCACGATTTCACCGATGACATAGGCGGTTTCTCCATGGGCAGTCAGGATCTCCAGTGCCAGCTGGGCCTGGGCGGCGGGAACCACCACGCTCATGCCGACGCCCATATTGAAGGTGTTGAACATATCCCGCTGGGGAATGTTACCGGTCCTGGCAATCAGGTCAAAGATGGGCAGCACACGCACATCGCTCTTTTTGATCTTTGCGCACAGGCCATCGGGAATGCTGCGGGGAATATTTTCATAGAAGCCGCCGCCGGTGATGTGACTGATGCCCTTCACATCCACCTTTTCCAGCAGAGCCAGAATGCTCCTCACATAAATGCGGGTGGGGGTCAGCAGGGTTTCCAGAATGGACTTGCCGCCCAGGTCTTCACAGGGCTCTTTCAGGTTCGGGTTGTTCTCCACATCGAAAACCTTCCGCACCAGGCTGAAGCCGTTGGAGTGTACGCCGGAGCTGGCCAGCGCAATGACCACGTCACCGGGCCGCATCCGGGTGTTGTCGATGATTTTCTTCTTGTCCACGATTCCCACGCTGAAGCCTGCCAGATCGTAGTCATCCACGGGCATCATGCCGGGATGCTCCGCCGTCTCACCGCCAATCAGGGCGGAGCCGGACTGGACGCAGCCCTCAGCCACACCGCTTACGATTTCCGCAATACGCTCCGGCACGTTTTTGCCGCAGGCAATATAATCCAGGAAAAACAGGGGCTTCGCGCCGCAGCAGATCACGTCATTGACGCACATGGCCACGCAGTCGATGCCGATGGTATCGTGCTTGTCCAGGAGCATGGCGATTTTCAGCTTGGTACCCACGCCGTCGGTACCGGAAACCAGAACGGGCTCCTCCATACCGGCGATGGGCAGGCCAAAGCAGCCGCCGAAACCGCCCACATCGTCCAGGCACCCTTCATTCCGGGTCCGTGCAACATGCTTCTTCATGAGCTCCACGGCCTTGTAACCGGCAGTGATGTCTACACCGGCAGCGGCGTAGCTGGCAGACTGAGAATTCTTGTGATCCATAAGTAATCTCCTTTTTGTCGGTTTGTAATAGATTTCAGAGAAACACACCTTGTGCTTTTGAGAAAGTGCGGTTGCCGCCCGGCATCGTACCCTCTGCGGCAATCCCTTGGCCTTTGCGGGACGTGGGGACCGTTATTCCTTACCGTTCCAGCAGTAGGTACACACGTCGCACTCGGGCAGGTCGATGGCCTCCAGAATGCCCTCCAGGGTCTGGTACTCCAGGCTGGAGAAATGCAGCTTTTCGCAGATGGTCTGGCGCAGCTTTTTGCCCCGCTCGGTGGTGCCGTCCATGTATTCGTCCAGATGCTTAAACCCCTCTTCCCCTTCCAGCTCCAGGATGGTGGAACGGGCGATCAGCTCATTTTCCGAATTGGACCGGGAGAAATTCAGATATTTGCAGGCGTAGAGTATGGGGGGGCAGGCGGAACGGATGTGCACATCCTTGGCGCCGTGCTCATAGAGAAAATCAACAGTCTCCCGCAGCTGGGTGCCACGGACAATGGAATCGTCCACAAACAGCAGCTTTTTGTCCCGGATCAGCTCATCCACGGGAATCTGCTTCATCTTGGCCACCATATTCCGCTCACTCTGGTTGGAGGGCATAAAGCTCCGGGGCCAGGTGGGGGTATACTTGATAAAGGGCCGGGCAAAAGGCACACCGCTTTCGTTGGCGTAGCCAATGGCGTGAGGAGTGCCGGAATCGGGTACGCCGCCTACATAGTCAATGTCCTGGGCGATGCCGTTTTCCCGGTCGGCCTTGGCCATAATCCGGCCGTTGCGATAGCGCATGATCTCCACATTTCTGCCCTCATAGCAGGAAGTGGGATAGCCGTAGTAGGACCAGAGGAAGGCGCAGATCTTCTTTTTCTCACGGGGCTCTGCCAGAACCACATCCCCGTCTGCAGAGATTTCCACCACCTCGCCGGGGCCCAGCTCCCGGTAGAATTCATAGCCCAGCTTCTCGCCGGCGTAATCTTCAAAGGTGACGCAGCAGCCATCCGCATTCTTTTCCAGAATGATGGGAAGCCGGCCCAGCTTGTCCCGGGCGGCAATCAGATGACCGTCATCCTTCAGAATCAGAATGGCTGCCGTGCCTTCGATCATGTCCTGGGCAAAACGAATGCCCTCCGCGAAGGTGCTTTTCTGGTCAATCAAAGCGGAAATCAGTTCGTTGGAATTGATTCTGCCGCCGCTCATGGCCTCGAAATGACCGCCGCTGAAGGACAGGTATTGGCGAAGCAATGCTTCCGCGTTATTAATGATGCCAATGGTGCAGATGGCATAGGTTCCCAGCTCGGAGCGGATCAGCAGCGGCTGGGGATCGGTATCGGAAATGCAGCCGATGGCTGCACAGCCCTTCATTTCGCTGAGAATCCCATCGAACTTGGTCCGGAAGGGGGAATTCTCGATATTATGAATCTCCCGCTGCAGGCCCAGCTCCTTGTCATAAGCAGCCATACCGCCCCGGCGGGTACCCAGGTGGGAATGATAGTCGGTGCCGAAGAATACATCCAGAATGCAGTCCCGGTTGGAAACTGCGCCAAAGAAACCACCCATAACAACTCTCCTTTAACCCATCCATTCTTTTTGAAGCGCCGCGTCCTTTTCCAGCACCTTCGCCTTGTCCGCCCTACGCTTGTCATCCAGCTTCTTTGCCAGGCGCTCATCGCACACAGCCAGGATCTGGGCTGCCAGCAGCGCCGCGTTGGCACCGCCGTTGATGGCCACCGTGGCAACCGGAATACCGGAAGGCATCTGAACCGTGGCCAGGAGCGCATCCATGCCGTCCAGCACCGGTCCCTTGCAGGGGATGCCGATCACGGGCAGCGTGGTGTTTGCCGCAATGGCGCCTGCCAGATGGGCCGCCATACCGGCAGCGGCAATCATAACACCGAAGCCCTTTTCCCTGGCGGAAACAGCAAAGTCTCTCGCTTCTTCCGGGGTTCGGTGGGCAGAGAAAATATGGCATTCAAAGGGAATGTCCAGTTCCTTCAGGGTATCCATGGACTTCCGCAGGATGGGCAAATCGCTGTCGCTCCCCATAATAATCCCAACTTTTTTCATAATTACCTCCTAAAAATGCGCAAAAGGGCCTACTTACCCTCCTGATTAAGGAACGCAAGCAAGCCCAGACGGTCGGCAAAAAAGTTTTCCCTTACTCCATGTGGTGCTCCACTGATCCGTCAGTCATAAGGGTTCGTTTTGACAGGACATATTATACCATAATCCGCTTTCTTTCGTCAAGAAAGCAGAAGCAACAGAATTCTCCCGGAATCCCGGAAAACCATGTGAATTCTGTATATTCGATACAAAAAGAGGGAATCCCGCCGGATTCCCTCCCCTGTTTACTCTTGCGCGAAGACCGTTTGATCCAGGTTTCTCCCGGTAATTGCCAGGTACAAAGCGGTGCCCAGCACCAGCACAACCGCCAGCTCCCCCAGGGCAACATATACGGCATTGATGACGAAACCGCCGCCGATGTACCTGGTAAGCTCCCAGCCCACCAGCAGCGCGTTGGTAACGGCAGGCATCAGCATGCCCGGCACAGGGAGCTTTCCGACCTTTACACCGCGGGTTTTCCACATTCCCCAGGCAGCCAGGAAGGTTGCCAGCGTACCCACCACAAAATCCAGAGGCAGGGTCGCGGAATAGGTCAGATTAAACACCAGGCAGCCCAGGCTCAGACCGGGGATGGCAGCAGGGGTAAAAAAAGCCAGAACGGTCATGGCTTCGGAAATGCGCATCTGGATGGCCCAGGAGGTGGTGCCTGGCAGCAGCAGATTCTGCATATGGGTCAGCACGGCATAGAGGGCCGCAATGATGGCCGCCTGGGTCAGGTAACGGGTCTTGTTCATGTTTTCTGTCTCCTTACAAAAAATTGGGCGGACGAACCACCCAAACGAAAACAGCACAACAAAAAATGGGTGCAAATGCACCCATCCGAAATACAATCTCCTAGTTTTGTTTACCGACAGGATGGTTACGAACTGTCCTATGAAGTTGGAACTCATTCTACAGGAAAAGCTCCTGTTTGTCAAGGGCCTGTTCCCCGGTCCGGGAACAGGCCCCCGGTCCGGGAACAGGCCCTTGATTCCTTAGGGCAACACCGCACAATGGAAACTGCGGACTTCAGCGGATCTTTTGCCCCATTATGCAGTGCTGCTTAGAATTTGATCACAACCGTGTCTCCGATGATCCGGATGGAACCGGCATTGGGATATTGGGGCATCTCCCGGACCTCGGGCAGGTCCCTGTAGTCCGCCTCGTCCACAATCTCGGCATCAAAGCCGCACCACTGATTCAAAAACTCCCGGAAGGAATGGGCCGTCAGCTCGGCGGTATGCTGCAGAATCGGCTCCACCGCAAAGGTGGTGAACTCGGGGATGTCCACAAAGGTTGGATCCAGGTTGAAATCCTTATTGACAAAGGTCAGCTTCAGCCCGCTTTCATAGCCTTCCAGGCTTTTTACCTGTGTGATGATGGTGGTAAAATACTGAATGGTCCGGGTCTGGTACATTTCCATCCGCAGATACACCACATTGTCATAGCGCACATACATAAGGCTGGCTGCCGCCAGAAGCACACAGGCAAATTTTGTGATCCACCGGGAAAGCGTCTCCTTTTCCGGACATACCGGCTCCCACCGCAGCAGGCACCAGGGCAGCAGCCAGAACAGCAGCTGGCTGTAGACCATCAGAGAATGGACAATCTTCGGGGCGCACATCACATAAATAAAGTTCACTGCCAGTGGAAACACGCACAGCGCAAGAAACGCCGACAGCCCACAGATCCGGTCCTTCCGCAGACGCTGCCATATAAAATTCGCTGCCGCCAGCACCAGCACACCGAGATTTATGTAATACAGCGTATGCAGCCGGAAGGGATACATATAGGCAGAACGGTTGGTGCCGTCCGGTTTCAGGAACAGATAATAGCTGAGCTTGACTCTTTGCAGGTATTCCCCCACACCGCCGCTGACCGGATCGGAAAGGCCGTTGTAGCCCGTCATGCTCAGCCCCAGCACCTTCAGGCACAGCGAATTCAGCAGCGCATAGAGGGCCAGAAAGCACAGGCAGGCAGAGACATACCAAACAATCTCCAGCAGCAGTTTTTTCACACTCCAGGCTTCACTTTTCTGGGTCTGCCGCAGGAACACCATAAGGAACACGCACAGCATGGTGGGAATAAACGCCTGATAAATACCGGTGCTGAGGGTCAGCAGCACCACCCCGCCCAGATAAGCCCAGGCTTTCCGGAAGCGGCACAGCAGAAAGCAGCCGGAAAGGGCCAGCAAAAGGCCAAAGAGATAATAAGGCGCCGTGAACAGGTAGCAGTAAAACCCGGCAACCACCGGCAGCACAACCATCAGCCCTGTAACCAGAATGCAGTCCGCCTTTCCCCGCAGCTCCAGCAGCTCAATCAGCACACAGGCACACAGCCCAAGCAGGAGCAGACAGATCAGCCCTCCGAAAAGAGGCAGGCTGAAATTGGGGCTGCCAAAAATCCACCGGACCAGCTCCCCCAGAATCCCCAGAAACCACCGGCCGGAGCGGAAGGTGACTCCCACGTCAAAGAGAAATTGAGGATCATCCACCATGGAAAACTTGTTGACCAGCGCCACGCCGTGGGCCAGAATCCCGAAAATGACGGCGCTGAGCATGGTCAAACGGAAATGGGGCCACCGTTCCTCTATCCCGTGGCTGATTGAATTGCCTTTCTGCTCCATAATATCCTCCCGGCGCAAAAGCGCAAAATCTACGAAAACTCTGCTGATATTGTATCACAGGGGCATTTTCAAGTCAACGTCCCTGTGTTCCGGTGGAATAATATACATTTATATTCACGCATCTCAGAGATCTATTCTCTGCATTTTGGCTAAATCTGTGCATGCTTCCAGTTATAATATGTATGTATATTACAAAAATTTCGGATTTGTTGAACATTTGTTGAACATTGGGCAAAAACACAAAAATCGGACTTCTTAAAATGTTCGGGAAACATAGTAAAAACCCCGGAACCATCACGGTTTCGGGGTTAATTTGTGTAGCTAGTGACCTGACTCGAACAGGCGACCTTCTCATTACGAGCGCGCGCTAAAGCATTCGGCAGCTTCCCGTAACTTGCGGAAAGTGCTTGTATTGCAAGCACTTTTCCGATTCCCAGCTTTTGTGTCATCCCGTCTTATGGGGTATCATTAGGCCATTTTTGAGAAAAAATAACGCCAAATTAACGCCAAGATTCCGCCAATTGCTGTTTCCGAAAAAGTTGCTGGTACTGACAGGCTTGACATTCCCGACTTTTAAGGAAGGATTCGGGCTTGTTTTTCTCAGGTTCAAAAAACGGCAATTCCGAACTGTTACCAGTTTTCCTGAATCCCCACGATTCCCGCTGTTTGTTGCATTGCGCTATTACAGACAATACAGATTAATCTAAAAAGCAGGAAGGTTTTTCTGGTTATTCATCAAAATGAACTTCTGGCATAACGCACCGTCACAATCAGAACCTGCTTGTGTGCTTCATCAATTCGGTAAATGACAATGTAGTTCTTTACCATAAGCTGCCGATACCCGCTGTTTGCAAAGGAGCCGGTACGGCGCTCTGAACAGCGGTAAGGCAGGTACTCTAATGACAGGATTTCGGACTCCAGCGCATCCAGCAATTCCGCGGCAACCCCCGGCTCCTGTAGGTTGCTGGCAATATAGCCGTAGATTTCATCCAAATCCTGCAACGCCTGATTCATCAGGCGAACTTCGTATTTATCCAAAATGTTTCCTCCGCAGGGAGGCCAGAGCAGCACGGGCATCGTGGGATTCATGGGTTCTCATATATTCCGATTCTGCTTTCCCAATGGCAGCGTCGATGGAGGCAGTTTCAATCAGTTCCTCATAAGCCTCGATACTCATGACAACCAGATCTCCATAGCCGTTTTTCGTGATAAAAATGGGTTCCCGTTTGGCGTGGCAGATGTCAGAAATCTCTGTGGTATTCCGCAAATCTGTGATCGGGCGAATTTGTGGCATAATGCCACCTCCTTTCATGC
>JAXEMQ010000053.1:0-19032 GCA_034099845.1 Faecousia sp. | reverse complement strand
GACCCAGCGGAAATTGGAGGGGGTGTCGTTGTAGTCATAGCACACAATTCCGCCAATGCTGGGGAATTTGCACTCGTAGTCATCCTCCGCCATACCATAGTTGCCGATCAGGGGATAGGTCATCACCACCATCTGGTCGGTGTAGCTCAGGTCGGATACGATTTCCTGGTAGCCGGACATGGAGGTGTTGAAAACGATTTCACACACCCGGTCCGTGTAGCTTCCGAAGCCGTAGCCGTAATATTCGCTGCCGTCCTCCAGGACGAGTTTCCGGTCGATTGATTTCACGTTTTGTTCTCCTTTCTGCGGGCAGACAGTGGGGCCTCGAATTTATCCTTGGCGGTATCCGCCGGAATGTGTGTGGGGTAATTGCCCGAGAAGCAGGCACTGCAAAATTCGGTGCTGCCAATCAGCTCCTTCAGATCCTCTAAGGGAAGGTAACCCAGGGAATCCGCACCGATCATCTCCCGGATCTCTTCAATGGAATGCTGGCAGGCGATCAGATGGTCCCGGGAATCAATATCGGTGCCGTAATAGCAGGGGTTCCGGAAGGGAGGCGACGAGATGCGCATATGCACCTGCGCGGCGCCTGCGGAGCGCAGCAGATTGACAATCTGCCCGCTGGTGGTGCCGCGGACGATGGAGTCGTCAATCAGCACCACCCGTTTGCCCCGAACCTCCGATTCAATGGGGCTGAGCTTCAGCTTCACCAGATCCAGCCGGTTGCCCTGACCGGGGGAAATAAAGGTGCGGCCGATGTAGCGGTTTTTCAGGAATCCCAGACTGAAGGGAATGCCGGATTCCTGGGCGTAGCCCAGCGCGGCGTCCAGACCGGAATCCGGGACGCCCACAACAAGATCCGCCTCCACCGGGTGCCGCCGGGCGAGAATCTGACCGGCGGTTTTCCGGGCTTCGTGGACGCTGACACCGTCCAGAAGGGAGTCAGACCGGGCAAAGTAGATGTATTCGAAAATACACATGGTTTTGGGCCGGGTGCCGCAGTGGCTGCGGTCGGTGCGGATGCCGTTTTCGTCTACGGTGACGATTTCACCAGGCAGCAGATCCCGCTGGAAGGCGGCCCCAACAGCATGAAGCGCACAGCTTTCGGAAGCAAACACGATGCTGCCGTCTTCCAGGGTGCCCATGCACAGGGGGCGGAAGCCGTGGGGATCCCGCAGGGCAATGAGCTTGGTGGAGGACATCAGAACCACGGAAAAAGCCCCCTCTAATGAATCCATGGCCTTGCTGACGGCCGCTTCAATGGAGGGGGACTTCAGGCGCTGCTGCGCTACAATATAGGCGATAATCTCCGTATCCGAGGTGCCGTGGAACAGTGCGCCGCCCAATTCCAGCCGGGTGCGCAGCTCCAGGGCGTTGCTGATATTCCCGTTATGGGCCAGTGCCATTTTGCCCTTCATATGGTTGATCACAATGGGCTGGGTGTTGGCCCGGTTGGTGCCGCCGGTGGTGCCGTAACGGACGTGTCCCACGGAAATGGTGCCCTGGGGGAGTTTCTGAAGCGTTTCCCGATCGAACACATCGGAAAGAAGCCCCAGATCCTTGTGCACGGAAAATACACCGTCGTCATTGACGACGATGCCGCAGCTCTCCTGTCCCCGATGCTGAAGGGCAAAAAGCCCATAGTAGCAAAGACTTGCCAGATTTTGTACGGATGGAGAATAAATGCCGAATACGCCGCATTCTTCATGTAGCTCTGCCATAGGTGCCTCCTGTTCTTTTTTACAGCGCATATGCCAAAAACAAGGGAAAAATCAAAAATGTTTTTAGCGATATTCACAAACTAAAAAAGAGCAAAAGAAGCCGTTTGCGCCCGGAAACAGTCAATTCCTGGCGAAAACGAGCGCCTTTGCTCATCACGCGCATTATAGCACAGGCGTGAAACGATGTCAATTTCCAATCCGCGAAAAAGAAGAAATTGATTCCAAGGGCAGCCCTTTGGGAAAATATTCATAAATCGGTTACAGGATCTTTGCATTCCGGTTAAAGCCGGTTCATTTTCCCAATTTATGATAAAGGCACGAAAGGGGAAGAAAGCAGGTTTCCCATTTCGTTACATATAGAAAGCATCAAAAACTCCTCTTTTTTTCTTCTATTTCCAAACAGGAAACCGCCCGGGACACCCGGGCGGTTTCGCTTATTCTGCCCACTGGGGGACGGACTCAAACCGGAGTGTCTGCCCTTTCCAGGGGAAGCTCAGGGCAGCGGAGAAAAGCAGGGGCTCCGTCTGTTTGGCACGGCTGCCGTATTTGTGGTCACCCACCAGAGGGTAGCCTCTGGAGGAAAATTGCACCCGTATCTGATGGCTGCGGCCGGTTTCCAGAAAGACCCTTACAAGGCTTTCTTCCCCCGGACGGATTACCTGATAGCGCAGCTTTGCGGCCCGGACCCCGGCCCGGGGACGCTTGACCACAAAGACCTTATTCTTCCGGCTGTCTTTAAAAAGCAGATCCTCCCAGGTGCCCGTTTCCGGTGGGCAGCCGTGGACAAGGGCCAGGTATTCTTTTTGAAAGGCCCCATCGGCAATGGCCCGGCTCAGAGCCGCCGCGGCCTGCTTCCCGCGGGCGTAGACCATCAGTCCGGCGGTGCCCCGATCCAGCCGGTGCACCGGAAAAATCTCTCCGCCCAGTACCGCTTTGAGGGACTGGGGGATGTCGTGTTCCGAATCCATTCCCGCTTCCTTCCGGCAGACAACGATGCCGGAATCCTGAAATAGTATTTCCATAGCCGCCTCCTGTTTTTCATAACTATAGCACAGTTTGCGGAATATGCAACGGTCATTTTCCCCTTTGCATATTCCGCCGAAAAATGCTATACTGATAAGAAAAATTGCTTTTCAAAGGAGAAAGAGAATGACAACGGAAGAATACCGGAAGAAGAGCCCCCTGCGGGTATTCCTTCATTACTTCGGAAATCATAAACGTCTGTTTGCCGTGGACATCACCTGCGCGGTGCTGATCGCCCTCATCGATCTGGCCTTCCCTCTGGTGACCCGGAAATCCCTGTATGATCTGCTGCCCAACGGAAAGTATCAGGTGTTCTTTGCCCTGATGGCCACGGCCATGGCCTTTTATGTTCTGCGGTCCGTACTCAACTACATTGTCTGCTATTTCGGCCATACCTTCGGCATCCGGGTAGAGGCGGACATCCGGGCGGATCTGTTCCGGCATATGCAGGAGCTCAGCTATGATTTTTATGACGCGAACCGCACCGGTCAGCTGATGAGCCGGCTGACCTCTGATCTGTTTGAACTGACGGAGCTTGCCCACCACGGCCCGGAGGATCTGCTGACCTCTGCCGTAACCATCATCGGCGCCCTGATTGTGATGGCTACCATCCGCTGGGAGCTGGCACTGGTTGTGGGCATTCTGATCCCTGTTTTTATTGTGGTCATTATGGCCATGCGCAGCAATATGAGCCGGGTTTCCGTGGCGGTGAAGCAGAAAACCGGACACATCAATACGGAGATTGAGTCCAGCCTTTCCGGCATCCGCACCGCCAAGGCCTTTGGCAACGAAGATGTGGAGATTGCCCGGTTTGATGCCGCCAACAAGGTGTACAGGACCTCCAAACGCTCCTTTTATCAGGCCATGGGTCTGTTCAGCAGCTCCATGGAGCTGTTTCTCACCAGCATGAATGTGGTGGTCATTGCAGTGGGTGGGTATATGATTCTCAAAGGGCGGCTGGACTACCGGGATCTGATTACCTTCAGCCTGTATATCGCCACCTTTGTGACCCCCATGCGCAAGCTCTCCACCTTCTCGGAGCTTTTCGCCAACGGCTTCGCGGGCCTTAACCGGTTTGTGGAGGTCATGCGGCTGTCGCCCACCATTGCGGACAGTAAGGACGCCCGGGATTTGACGGATGTCCGGGGAGAGATCCGGGTGGACCATGTGTCCTTTGCCTATGAGGGTGACCTGGCGGTGCTCCATGATGTGAGCCTGGACGTCCATCCCGGCGAGACCATCGCCATTGTGGGCCCCTCCGGCGGCGGCAAGAGCACCCTGTGTCAGCTGATTCCCCGGTTTTACGATGTTTCCGGCGGCAGCATTTCCATTGACGGCGTGGATGTGCGGAACATTCGCCAGAAGAGTCTGCATAAGACCATCGGCATTGTGCAGCAGGAGGTTTTCCTGTTTGCGGATACCATTCTGGAGAATATCCGCTACGGCCGGCCGGATGCCACGGACGAGGAGGTAATCCAGGCCGCCAAACGGGCGGAGATTTATGAGGACATCCAGGCCATGCCCCATGGGTTTGAGACCTATGTAGGCGAACGGGGAACCCTGCTTTCCGGCGGACAGAAGCAGCGGGTTGCCATTGCCCGGATCTTCCTGATGGATCCTGCCATTCTGATTCTGGATGAAGCGACTTCGGCGCTGGATTCCGTGACGGAAGCGAAAATACAGCGGGCCTTTGACCGCCTGTCCCAGGGCCGGACCACCCTGATCATTGCCCACCGGCTCAGTACCATCCGGGGCGCAGGCCGGATCGTCTCCATTTCCGATGGAGTCATCACCGAGGTGGGCACCCACCGGGAGCTGCTCCAAAAGGGCGGCGTGTACGCGGATCTGTACAACACCCAGAACGCGTCGGCATTGGAGGGCCTCAAATAAGGAAATCCCCGCTGCATTTTCTCATGCAGCGGGGAGCTTTTACGTTTTCTCACCGTTTCTTGCCTTGCGGCTGCGCATTTCCAGCTTCTCCCGCATCTCCTTCAGCCGTTCCTCCAGAGGATGCTCATCGTGGAAGGGCCGGAAGAAATTGTACCTGATTTTGTTCTCCTCGAAATTCTCCCGGATGTGCTTTTTGACGGCTTCGTAGCGCACCACGATCTGGTTCTCCTCAGCCAGAGCCTTGAGCTTGACCACCAGATTGGCGGAGTGGCATACATCGATGACAAACACGCCGAAGAACATTCCGATGAAGAAGGAGAAAGCAAGATTCCGGGCCAGCCAGTCCAGGGCGCCCAGAATATAGGGGTGAATCAGGAAGTAGTACAGTGCCCCCAGCACGGCCCAGAAGAAGGAGAACAGGGGGCAGACCAGGCCCTGGATGTTTCCCCACTGGTCGGAGTAGTCCCACAGCATGACCTTGAAGTATTTCAGACAGAAAAGACCGGCTGCGTACTCGATGAGGGTCATACCCACAGCCATGGCGGCAAACAGCACCAGCTTGTTGAGCAGGGGGTTGGAGATCATACCGTATTTTTCAAGAGAGGCAAGCAAATACAGTGTACACAGCCCAAAGCCGTAAATGGGCAGATAGGGCCCGGTACAGAAGCCGGGGTTCACCCATTTTTTGTTTTTTTGTACAATGTTCCGGAACAGCAGCTCCAATACCCAGCCCAGCACGCTGCCCACAAAAAACAGGGATGCCAGGGTCAGGAAGATGCTCATAAGAATTCCTCCATTTTCTGCGTTTTTTCCTGTTTTACCACGGAAAATGACCCGAGTCAACACTATTTTTCCGTTTTGTAAATTTTACAATTTGTTCATATTCTGTTGAGATTCTCTTTCGTTTCGCCGGATAAAATGCCGGAGATTTTGAGTAAGAAAGGAACGATCCCATGTTCCGCAAAAGAAACACGCGTTGGTTCCACCAGCCGGTACTGCCCATTTGCGACAGCCGGTTCCCCAACGCCCGGATGGAACGGATCTTTGCCAATACGTATTCGGCTGATCAGGGGATCAGACCGATTTGCGGGCGTCCGTTTTTTGAAGCCGCAGAAATCGGATTTTTCGCCGAATTGGGATTGTGTTCCGGAAAAAGCTGTGTTATAATGGAGAAAAATTGAAAAAAGACCGGAGAGATCGTCTATGAGCCTGAATTTTCGCTCCTCCCTGCGGGGATTTAACCGGCAGGATGTGGCCCGGTATCTGGAATACCTGAACAATCAGCATACCGCCCAGCTGAACCAGCTGAATACCGATCTGGAGAATCTGCGCAGAAAGGCAGAGGCCCAGGAGGAATCCGGCCGCATTCAGGAGCTGGAAGCGAAAAACGCGGAACTGGAGGAGAAAATCCAGACGCTGATAAAGGAACGGGACGAGGCGCTGCGCCGGCGGGATGAAGATCAGCGTTTGGCGGAGGTGCAGCTTTCCGGCGCCCGGATGGATTCCAGCCAGGAGCTGGAGGCCTACCGCCGGGCGGAGCGGGCGGAACGGGTTGCCCGAGAGCGGGCAAACCTGGTGTATGCCCAGACCGGAGCGGTGCTGAATCAGGCCTCCAACCGGGTAGAGGGGGCCATCCGGCAGGTCACCGGCATCTCTCAGCAGGTCAGCTCCCAGCTGGATACCCTGCAGGCTGCCATTTCCGCCAGCCGTCTGGCCCTGCAGGACGCGGCGGATACCATCAACCGGCTGAAGCCCAAACAGGAATAATGCTTCTCCCCGCCGCCAGGAATGACGGCGGGGATTCATGTGTAAAGGAGAATGGATATGCGGATCCGAAAGCCTTCCTTTTATGACGATTTCCGCTGCATCGCGGCCCAATGCCCTGACAGTTGCTGCAAGGAGTGGGACGTGGCGGTGGATGGGGAGAAAGCGGCCCTTTACCGCTCCCTTCCCGGGGAGCTGGGAGACCGGCTGCGTTTCTTTTTGCAGGAGGATGCGGGCGTGACCTATCTGACGCTGGAGGATGGCCGCTGCCCCATGTGGCGCGCGGATGGCCTTTGCCGTATTCAGGCGGAGCTGGGAGAGCAGGCCCTTTGCAAAACCTGCCGGGAATATCCCAGACTGACCCATGATTACGGCAGCTTTGTGGAGTTGGGGCTGGAGCTCAGCTGCCCGGAGGCGGCGCGAATTCTGCTGTCCCGGGAAAGCTGGGATTGGGTCTGCTTGGGGGAAAAACCTGCCTCCGGTGACCGGGAGGAAGAGACCATGGCGCTGCTTCTGCAAACCCGGGAGGAGGCGATGGGTCTTACGGAGGCGGACAACCCCATTGCTTCTCTGCTTTGTTATGGGCTCTATGTTCAGGAACTGTTGGATGGGGGCACAGAAACCGGCTTTGATCCGGAAAACATTCCCGATTTCCCGGGAAATGGGGATGTGGAAGCCTTTCTGGATGTGTTCCGGAAGCTGGAGATTCTTACCCCGGCTTGGGAAAACCGGCTGAAGCACCCCTGCCCCAGGAGGCTCCAAAAGGAAGACCGGGCCATGCTGCGCTATTTTACCTCCCGCTACTGGCTCCAGGCCGTATCGGATTTCGATTTGATTGCCAGGGTGAAATTCCTGCTTGCCTGTGTGCTGCTGGTGTGTGTTCTGGGGGGAGATGTGGGGCAGACCGCCCAGCTTATGTCCAAGGAGATTGAAAACGACGCGCAGAATGTGGATGCGCTTCTGGACGGGGCCTATACCCTGCCCGGCCTGACGGATGCCAATTTGCTGGCCCTGTCTGAAAAGGTAAAAAATGGTTCATAATTTATTTACGGAAAAAGTGATTTTCCCTCTTGCTTTTTTTGCCCGGGTGGTATATGATAGCTTAGCACTCGGGAAGAGCGAGTGCTAAGATTGTAGATCATCGCCGGGGGAGCACCTCAGGCAGTCTAAATACCTATGTATGGAGGAATTATTATGAAGCTGAAGCCTATGGCTGACAACGTTCTTCTGAAGCAGCATGAAGCTCAGGAGACCACCGCGTCCGGAATTATTCTCGCCACCACCAGCAAGGAAAAGCCCGCGATTTATGAGGTTGTTTCCGTTGGCCCCGGCACCAAGGATGTGACCATGACCGTTTCCGTGGGAGACAAGGTCGTTGTGGGCAAGTTCGTTGGCACCGATGTGACTCTGGACAAGGTTGAATACAAGTTCGTCAAGCAGGATGACATCCTGGCTGTTGTGACTGACTAAGGAGGAAATGCGTTATGTCTAAGATGATTGTTTATGGCGAAGAAGCCAGAAAGAAGCTGCAGTCCGGCATCGACCAGCTGGCCGATACCGTTAAGGTAACCCTGGGACCCAAGGGCCGCAATGTGGTTTTGGGCAAGAAGTATGGTTCTCCCCTGATCACCAACGATGGCGTGACCATCGCCAAGGAGATCGAGCTGGAGGATGCCTTTGAGAACATGGGCGCTCAGCTGATCCGGGAGGTTGCCACCAAGACCAACGATGTTGCCGGTGACGGCACCACCACCGCAACCCTGCTGGCCCAGGCCATCACCCGGGAGGGCCTGAAGAACCTGTCCGCCGGCGCCAATCCCATGGTGATGCGCAAGGGCATTGAAAAGGCGGTTGCCGCCGCGGTGGATGCCATTAAGGCCAATTCCGTTCCCGTTCACGGCTCCGAGGACATCGCCCGGGTGGGCACCGTTTCCTCCGGGGACGAGTCCATCGGCAAGCTGATCGCCGAGGCCATGGAGAAGGTGGGCACCGAGGGCGTGATCACCATCGAAGAGAGCAAGACCGCCGAGACCGGCCTGGACGTGGTGGAAGGTATGCAGTTTGACCGGGGCTATATCTCCCCCTACATGGTCACCGATACCGACAAGATGGAAGCCGTCCTGGATGACGCCTACCTGCTGATCACCGATAAGAAGATTGCCTCCATTCAGGAGATTCTGCCCATTCTGGAGCCCATTGTCAAGTCCGGACGGAAGCTCATCATCATTGCGGAGGATGTGGAGGGCGACGCCCTGGCAACCCTGCTCCTCAACCGTCTGCAGGGCCGCTTCAATGTGGTCTGCGTCAAGGCTCCCGGCTTCGGCGAGCGCCGTAAGGAAATGCTGCAGGACATTGCCGTTCTTACCGGCGGCACCGTGATCTCCAGCGACCTGAACATGGAGCTCAGCGACGCCCAGATGACCGACCTGGGCCACTGCCGTCAGGTTGTGGTCACCAAGGATACCACCACCATTGTCGATGGCGACGGCACCGAGGAAGCCATCAAGGAGCGGGCCCACATGATCCGTTCCGCCATCGCCACCACCACCTCCGATTACGACCGTGAAAAGCTTCAGGAGCGTCTGGCAAAGCTGTCCGGCGGTGTCGCCGTGATCAAGGTGGGCGCCCAGACCGAGACCGCTATGAAGGAGCAGAAGCTGAGAGTGGAAGACGCGCTGAACGCCACCCGTGCTGCTGTGGAAGAGGGCATTGTGGCCGGCGGCGGTACCGCTCAGGTCAATGCCATTGAGGCTGTTGAAAAGCTGGTTGCCACGCTCCACGGCGACGAGAAGACCGGCGCCCGCATCATCGCGGTGGCACTGCAGGCACCCATCCGCCAGATCGCCGAGAACGCCGGTGTGGACGGCAGCGTGGTCTTTGAGAAGATCCGCACCTCCGGCAAGATTGGCTTCGGCTACAATGCCTACACCGAGGAGTATGTGGATATGATCCCCGCCGGTATTGTTGACCCCACCAAGGTCACCCGTTCCAGCCTGGAAAATGCCGCATCCATTGCCTCCTGCGTGCTGACCACCGAGAGCCTGGTCGTGGATAAGCCCGACCCCGCTGCCGATGCAGCCGCCGCTGCCGCTGCCGGTCAGGCAGGCGGTATGTACTAAGCCATCAATCGATCAAGCAGCCCCCGGGGAAACCCGGGGGCTGCGGTATTTTGCGGGGAAAAGGACGTTTTAAGGAATTGACAATTGACAATTGATAATTGACAATGATAGTATCCCTTCGGGATGAATTTCATTACTTCAATGAATAAAATAAAGGGCTTTACTTTCCGTAGGGGTGGGCGTCCCCGACCGCCCGGCAGTGGTGCGTTTCCTTTTTCGGGAACGTCAGACGAATTCGGAAAGCAGGCCTTGGCTCCCCCCTTGGGGGAGCTGGCACGGCATCTGCCGTGACTGAGAGGGCCCTCTCCGCCCCCTGCGGGGGCACCTCTCCCATAGGGAGAGGCAAGGCGCACTGTGGCGCAATCCTTAATCAGGTAAAGCCCTCTTAACCAACAAAGCGCCCGCGGCGGTGGATACACTGCCGCGGGCGCTCTGTATGTCAGAAATCAGGCCGTCTGAGCGGAAGACTTTTTGTTTTCAATCAGCTTCATCACAAGCACCAGACCGCTGAGGGCAACACCCACAAAATCGGTGGTAAGGCCCGGCACAATCATCATCAGGCCGCCCGCCAGCATCAGCCCCCGCTGGAACCAATTGAGGCCGCCCATGACATAGCCCTCCATCGATGCGGAAACGGAGGCAATGCCCACCAGAGAGGTAACCGTAATCATCAGTACCTCGGGAAGGCTGGTATCAATCAGCAGCATGGCAGGGCTCATGGCGAAGGCATAGGGAACAATGAAGGCACCGATGGCCAGCTTGGTGGCCTGAATAGCGGTGCGCATGGGATTGGCCTGGGCAATGGCAGAGCCCGCGTAAGCGGCCAGCGCCACAGGCGGCGTCAGATCCGCCACAATGCCAAAGTAGAATACAAAGAAGTGCGCGGCCACCAGAGGAACACCCATCCGAACCAGAATGGGCGCGCAGGTTGCGGCCATAATGCAGTAGGTGGCCGTAGTGGGAACACCCATGCCCAGAACGATGCAGCACAGCATGGTCAGAACCAGGGCAATGAACACATTGTTGCCCGCCAGAATCACAATGGCGTTGATGATCATGTTGGCAAGACCGGTCATGGTGATGGTGCCGGCAATGACACCGGCGATGCCGCAGGCAGCCGCCACGGTAATGGAGCCCTGACCGCCGGCAGCCAGAGCCTCCAGCAGGCGCATGGGGGTAATGCGGGTTTCCCGGCTGAAAAGGGTCACCACGATGCAGGCAACGATGGCCAGAGCCGCCGCGTATTGAATGCTTCTCTGGCTGGTGCTGACCAGATAAACCAGCAAAATAAGGGGCAGCAGCAGGTAGCTCTTCTTCAGCAGGGGCAGCATTTTGGGCAGCTGTTCCTTGGGAATGCCCTTAAGGCCCAGTTTTTTGGCCTCCAGGTGGACGGAAATGAAAATGCCGGTAAAGTACAGCAGCGCGGGCAAAACCGCCTTCAGCGCGATCTGTCCGTAGGGAATCTGCACATAGTCTGCCATCAGGAAAGCGGCGGCGCCCATAATGGGGGGCATAATCTGGCCGCCGGTGGAGGCGGCAGCTTCCGTAGCGCCAGCAAATTCGGACTTATATCCTGCCTCTTTCATCAGCGGGATGGTCACAGAGCCGGAGCCTACCGTGTTGGCAACGGAAGAACCGGACACCACGCCAAGCAGCGCACTGGCAACAACCGCCACCTTGGCGGGGCCGCCGGAGAACCGGCCCACCAGAGCGTTGGCAAGTTGGATAAAGTATTCCGCGATACCGGTGCGCTCCAGGAAGGCACCGAACACGATGAACACCACAATAAACTTGGAGCAGACGTTGATGGGGGTGGACAGGACGCCTTCCTTTCCGTAGAACAGGTAGCGGATGGTATAGTTCAGTTTCCCCCACAGGGAAGGATTGGAAAGGCCCGCCGTCAGGGCGTAAACCAGGAAGCAGGCGGCCACAAGCAAAATGGGCAGGCCCACGCTTCTGCGGCAAACCTCTGCCAGCGCCAGGATACCGATGATGCCGATGACGATCTGGTAGGGGTGGAACAGGCTTCCCTGCTGGATGATGGTGATGGCGTTGGCGGAGTAGTAAAGAAAAGCGCCGGTACCCAGAACCATCATAACCACATCATACCAGGGGATATGGTTCACCCGCTGGTGGCTTTTTCTGGCAGGAAACACCAAAAAGCCAAGAAACACAATCCAGGCCACAAAGGTGGTAAGCCGCAGCTCTTCCAGCCAGCTGGTAAACAGGGTCACACACAGACAAAACAGAGAAAAGGTGGCCAGGATCACATTGACCGCGATCCGTGGCTTTCCTTCCCAGATACGGACGTTGGACTCCTGGTCAAACTTTTTCATAACGGAGTCCAGATCCATGGGCTCCTGGAGTTTCGGTTTTGCTTTCTTAAAAAGCTTCATGGGGGTTCCTCCCTTTTTCCATAGATCGTTCGAAGCGCTGAAGAAGTCGCCCGGCAAGGCGATTTCTTCAGCGTTCCCGTATGTCCCGCCCCTCATTCCGAGGGGCGGGAAGATGAATGCGCTTACTGCGCGTCTACGGTAACACCCTTTTCCGCAAAGTACTTGGCAGCGCCCTTGTGGAAGGGAGCGGTCATGCCGGAGGTGGCGTTGTCCAGGCTCAGCTCCGCACCCTTGCCGTTTTCCTTGGCAATGTCGGCGGCGTTGTCGAAGATGGCCTTGGTCAGGTTGTAAACCGCGTCATCGGAAGCCTTCGCGTCAACGATCAGGGTTGCCTTTACGGTAACGGTGGTCACATCGCTGTCCTGTCCGGGATAGGTGCCGGCGGGAATCACGTAGGCGGTGTAGAAGGGGCTGGCGGCCATCATGGCATCTGCCACAGCGCCGTCAATGGGAACCAGGTAAGCGGAGTTGGTGGTGCACAGCTCGGTGATGGCGGGAGTGGGCGCACCTGCCACAATAAAGGCCGCATCGATCTTGCCGTCCTTCAGCGCGTCAGCGGAATCGGCAAAGCTCTGGTACTGGGCGTTGATGTCGGTCTCAGCCAGGCCGGCGGCAGCCAGAACATCGGTGGCATTGAAGTATACGCCGGAACCGGGTGCGCCGATGGAAACGCTTCTGCCCTTCAGATCGGCAACACTCTTGATGCTGGGATCCATGGTCACCAGCTGAACAGACTCGGCATACAGGCCCGCCACAACCCGGAAGGAATCAATCTTACCGGTGGACTCAAAGGAGCGGGTGCCATCCCAGGCGTAGGCCATAACGTCGGACTGAACGGTGCCCAGCTGGTAGTCACCGGCGGCGATGCCCTGAATGTTGGCCTTGGAGCCATCGGTGGCAACCACGGTCACATCAATGCCGGCCTTATTCTTAATGTACTGGCCCAGAACACCGCCGTAGCCGTAATAGGTGCCGGCGGATCCGCCGGTGCCCATGGTCATCTTCGTGGTGGACGCGCCGCAGGCAGCCAGGGAAAGGGTCAGGGCAGCGGTCAGTGCCAAGGCAAACAGCTTTTTCATTTTCTTCATTGTGAGTTCCTCCTTTTTGTCTTTGGCTGATCCAAAAACTTCATGGACGTATGATAGCACACATTTTGCATTTTTGCAATATCAAAATTGCAAGTATTTTTTCTTCGCGGACAATTGTTTTCGGTCATATACCGTATATAGCCGTAATTATGCAGGTATTTTGAAGAATAATCCGTTTGTATTCGTCATTATTAACAGTGTACGGCAGTCACTAATTCATATTTTTTACAAATTGAGCAGGCCTTGCACCCGAATTTTTTATTTTCGGTCTTTAGCATGATTAATGGCTTTCTGCAAGTGCATTAATCCGCTTGTGCAAAAATGTGTGTTTCCGGAATGGTTTTCCCGCCGGCAGCCCATGGATGGCGCAAATTTAGTCCCTATCCGGCGCAAATGTTCAACTTCCACAAAAGTGCTTTTACGCCGCATTCACAATTTAAACACATTTTTTTCACTTTTCTCTTGCAATTCGGCGCTGAGCGGGGTATACTGACACAGATCAATACAAAAAGGAGGGCTGTAGAAACGATTTGCTTCTGCGTCCCTCTTTTTTTGTCTGAAACCGTAGGCTATTTCTTATAGCATACACAACAGAGAAAGGATGATTCATTCATGGCAGCTCCCAAAACCAATACCGACGCGGTCTACGATGCTTCCACCCTGGGCACCCCCAAGCGTCTGCTTCTGGGCGTGCAGCACCTGTTCGCCATGTTCGGCGCAACCGTGCTGGTTCCCGCGCTGACCGGCCTGGATGTGGCCAATGCCCTGCTGTTCGCGGGTCTGGGCACCCTCCTGTTCCATCTGATCACCGGCCGTAAGGTTCCCGCTTTCCTGGGTTCCTCCTTCGCTTTCATCGGCGGCTACAATGCCATCCGCGCTATGGGCGGCGACCATCTTCTTCCCTACGCCTGCTTCGGCGTGGCCTGCGCCGGTCTTGTGTATCTGGTGATGGCGCTGCTCTTCAAGCAGTTCGGCGCCAAGAAGGTCATGCGCTACTTTCCCCCCATTGTCACCGGCCCCATCATCATCTGCATCGGCCTGAGCCTGTCCGGTTCCGCCGTTACCAACTGCGCCGCCAACTGGTGGGTGGCTCTTGTGGCCATTCTGATCGTTGTTGGCTGCAATATTTGGGGCAAGGGCATGATAAAGATCATCCCCATTCTTCTGGGTGTTGTGGGTTCCTACGTTTTCTCCATGATTGTGGACCCCGCCTCCCGTGAAAACCTGGTGACCCTGGTCAGCCAGGCAAAGTGGATCGGCCTGCCCATCGTCTGGGAAAAGACCGCCCTCTCCATCTTCGGCAGCAATCTGGATACTGGCCTGCTGGTAACGGCCATTGTGACCATTATGCCCATCTCCCTGGCCACCATGATGGAGCACGTGGGCGACATCTGCGCCATCTCCTCCACCGTTGGCAAGAACTTTGTGGAGGATCCCGGCCTGCACCGCACCCTGGTGGGCGACGGTCTGGCCACCACCGTGGCTTCCCTTTTCGGCGCTCCCGCCAACACCACCTACGGCGAAAACACCGGCGTGCTGGCCCTGAGCAAGGTGTACGACCCCAAGGTTGTCCGTCTGGCCGCTGTGTTTGCCATCATTCTGTCCTTCTGCCCCAAGTTCTCCGCTTTGATTGTGGCCATGCCTGCCGCCACCATGGGCGGTGTCAGCCTGGTGCTGTACGGCATGATCTCCGCCGTTGGCGTCCGCAATGTGGTGGAGAATCAGGTTGACTTCACCAAGAGCCGCAACGTTCTCATCGCCGCCATGATCATGGGCCTGGCCGTCGGTGTCAGCTATGCCGGTTCCATCCAAATCCCTCTGGGCTCCGTTACCATCAGCCTGTCCGGTCTGGCCGTTGCCGCTCTGGTGGGCATCGTGATGAACGCCGTTCTGCCCGGCAAGGACTACGAGTTCGGCGCCAACGAGCAGGGCGATACCGCCGTTGTGAACTTCGGCAGCCGCGCTCAGAAGTAATCCCTCCAATTTTTTGCCGCAGTCCCTGAAAAGGGGGCTGCGGCTTTTTCATTCCTTGCAAGTGGAATTCAGCTGTGGTATAATAGCAAAAACGAAAAAGGAGATCAGACACATGGATCACAGCGCCCGCGCCGCGGAACTATTTTGTAAGGGCTACAACTGTGCCCAGGCCGTTACTGTGGCGTTTTGCGATGTAACCGGACTGAGCGAGGAATTCTCCGCCAGACTCGCCTCCTCCTTTGGCGGCGGCATGGGCCGGATGCGGGAGGTATGCGGTGCGGTCAGCGGTATGATGACGGTGCTGGGCCTGCTGTACGGCTACAGCCAGGCCGGAAACGATGTCCTGAAAAAAGCCCACTACCAGAACGTCCAGGCTTTGGCCGGCGCGTTCCGGGAGCAGTGCGGCAGCATCATCTGCCGGGAAATTCTGAAAAATCCTCCCTCCGACCCCAATCCCACCCCCCGTACTCCGGAGTTCTACAAAACCCGTCCCTGCGCCCGTATGGTCGCGGCGGCAGCCGGGATTCTGGACCGTTTTATTGAGGAGCATCCCATCCATGGGTAAGCTGATTCTGAACCAGACCCAAATTCCCAGGGAACAGTGGCGCTACGGGCTCCGTTCCTCCGCGAAAACCGGCTGCGGCTGGATCGCCCTGTACAACGCCCTGATTCTGCTGGGGGAAGATCCCGAACCGGAAACCCTGATCCGGGCCCTGGAAAGGCAGCTTCCGTTGATCCACGGCAACGCGGGGACCTTTTGTCTGGGCCCTGCTCTTCTCCTGAAAAAGTACGGCTACCGCGTGAACATCTGCTCCGATACCCAGCGTTTTGACACCCTAGTCCAAACGTCCGATGCCGCCATTTTGTATTACTACTGGCGTGACGGTCTGCGCATCGGTGCCCACTTCATTGCCCTCAAGTGGGACGGCACCCAATTTGTGGGCTACAACACCTTCACAAACTCCACTGCCCCGGATGGCTTTGGGCAAAGTCTGTCCGGCTATCTGCGGCGCCAGGGCTTTTTTGGCTGCGTATTAACGGTTCTAAGAAAAAATCTCCCGTGAAGACGTAGCAATACCGGTTCCCCTATGGTATAATGAACTGGCATTCGACGAGAAAGGATTTGGTTCTCTTTGCAAACAAAAAAGATGCTCCGCTGTGCCTGTATCTGTGTTGGCAGTCTGCTTGCGGCCATCCTGCTGGGCTGCATACTGATGACCTGCGCCTACAAAATGCCAACATACCGTATGCTTCCGCATGTGGTTCAATGCGAGTATTCCATCGATGTGGAGGGCAGTTCCTATTATTGGGCGCCGGGTTACGCTTTCTCCCGGCTGGACGGTTATACCGATAATATTATGATGCAGACTGCGGTATATGAAACTACCGATCATCCTTTGGTTGCGGCAATGCTGAATCAGCGAATGGATTTTCCAAAGGCAAAGCTCATTCCCGGTGCCGCACTTTTAAACTATGTCAACGGTGCCCGAAACGGAGAAGTTATTTCCTACGGCCGCTACTGGCATGGATATCTGATTGTTTTAAAACCGATGCTGACCCTTTTCACCCTGTCGGATATCCGTGTTTTCAACATGATTCTGCAATGGACACTGGCACTTGTACTGATGTTCCTTGCCTACCGCAAAGGCGGCTTTCATCTGGTCTTTCCTTTGGGACTTGCCCTGCTCAGCCTGAATCCTCTTTCCACCGCCCTGAGCATGCAGTACTCCAGCATCTATCTGCTTACCCTGGTCTTCGGCATTCTGCAGCTTCAGTTTGAACTGTACCGCAAGAAATCCGGTTGGCTCATATATCTGTGGCTTGGTATTTTGACCGCTTTCTTTGATTTTCTCACCTATCCCCCCGCCGCATGGGCCATTTGTCTGACCATAGGCATTCTGATGATGGAGGGCACCCAAAAGCAAAAAATGCTTCACGCGCTTGCTTCCGGAGCTGCCTGGTGCTTTGGCTACGGCGGAATGTGGAGCGGCAAATGGATCATCGGCACCCTGATCACCGGTCAAAACATTCTGGCAGATGCCACTCAGAGCGTACAGCTTCGTACCGGTCTTCAGATGGAAGGAATTCCGGAGAGCGAAACCGTGTCCTGCTATGCAGATGTACTCATGCGCAATCTGGATGCCTACAGGAATGTCCCGGCATTGATTCTTGTTCTCGCGCTTGCTCTGTTTGCGGGGTATTTGCTTCTGCGCAGAGGGTATCGCTTCCGCCTGGACACAACGCTGGTTTTGCCGCTGCTTCTCATTGCAGTGGTGCCCTTTGCCTGGTACTTTGTTCTGAAAAACCACTCCGGCGTCCACTACTGGATGACCCACCGGAATCTTTCCGCTACAATCATTGCCCTGGCAGGATTTCTGAGTTTTTCTCTTAAAAAGCCTTCATCCGTACCGAAGAATAAATTGTCAGGAGGACCTGATCATGGATAAAATCGCAGTTCTGATTCCCTGCTACAACGAAGAAAAGACGGTCGAAAAGGTTGTCACCGATTTCCGCCGTGTGCTGCCGGAGGCCACCGTCTATGTGTATAACAACAATTCCACGGACCGCACCGCGGAGTTGGCCGCCAAGGCCGGCGCTGTGGTACGCAATGAGTACATGCAGGGCAAGGGCAACGTGATCCGCCGGATGTTCCGGGAGATCGACGCCCAGTGCTACATCATGGCCGACGGGGACGACACCTATCCCGCGGAAAATGCCCGGGAGATGGCCAATCTGGTGCTGGAGCGTCAGGCCGACATGGTGGTGGGCGACCGTCTTTCCTCCACCTATTTCACCGAAAACACCCGTCCCTTCCACAATCTGGGCAATCGTCTGGTCCGGGGCAGCATTCAGCTGCTGTTCCGAAACAACATCAAGGACATTATGACAGGCTACCGGGCCTTCAGCTACCAGTTTGTGAAAACCTTCCCCATCATCTCCAAGGGCTTTGAAATTGAAACGGAAATGAGCATCCATGCCGTTATGAACAATATGCACCTGGAAAATGTGATCATTGACTACCGGGATCGTCCCGAGGGCAGTGTTTCCAAGCTGAACACCTACTCCGACGGCTTTAAGGTGCTGCGAACCATCGCAAGACTTTACCGGGTTTACAAGCCCCTGAGCTTTTTCGGCATCATCAGTCTGATTCTGTTTGCCCTTTCCGCCATCTTTCTCATCCCGGTGCTGCGTGTTTACGCCCTCACCGGCCTGGTGCCCAAGTTCCCCACCCTGATTGTCTGCGGCTTCACCGCCATCGCCGCCCTGCAATCCCTGTTCTCCGGCCTGATCCTGGAAACCATCCGGCAGCAGAACCGGCAGTCCTTTGAGCTCTCGCTGATTCAGGTCAGCACCCACCAGAGCCGGTCTTTTTCCGAAAAAGAATAAGCCGAACCGCTCCGGAACCGCCCGGAGTGAAGACTCCCTTTCCCGCCTAAGGAACCTCAAACAAAAAATTTGACCCCTGACGGATTCTCTTCCTTCCGTCAGGGGTCAAATTTCTTCGTTCTTATTATCTAACATCCTTGGTTAACCTCGCTTTCTGCGGATTTGGGGGCGGCGATGCGGATGGTCCTGTCTCCGTGATACAGTGTACTTTTTTGAAGCCGGCAATAAACTCTATTTTAAACGGAGGTTTTCGTCGCCCTGCCCAGTTTTGATTTCTCTTCCCTTGTGTCCAGACTATACCACGCCTGATGCTTTCCGGCAATGGAAAGACTGTACAAATTTGAGCAAAAAAGTTTGTACTTTTTGCGATTTGGCTGTATCTTGACACAACATACGGAAATACAATAAAATAGATGTGTTGAGCACCGCCGGAGCGGTGCTCATTCTATTTTCCAAGAACCCATTTGAGCTTTGAGTGAAGCAGCAGCTCATTGAGAATGGTCAGAACAGTCAGAATCAGGAACAGCTCCAAGCCTTTCTCAGCCAGCATTGCGGCTCCGGAGGGGTAATGCTCCATGGGAATGCCCAAACGGGGGAAGAAGTAGTAAATGGCCGTAATCACCGGTGTCTGGTGCCAGACAAAATAAACAAGACTGTTTCTGCCCAAATA